>CP071065.1:5902500-6202500 GCA_017164015.1 Nostoc sp. UHCC 0702 | reverse complement strand
GATTTGGACGTGGCGGCTGTAAGTTTCGTTATCTTCACCTTTTTGGGCAAAGACTGGAATTTCATGATCGACGACGAGGCTAGCAGCTACGTCATCTTGTGTTGATAGGGGATTACTAGCAATTAAAAGCGCGTCTGCACCACCAGCTTTCAGCGCGATCGCTAGGTGTGCTGTTTCGGTTGTGATGTGGGCGCAAGCCACAAGGCGAAGCCCAGCAAAGGGTTTTTCTTGGGCAAAGCGATCGCGGATTTGCCGTAAAACTGGCATCTCGCGTCCAGCCCATTCAATGCGCTGTCTTCCCAAGGGAGCTAGGGCGAGGTCTTTAACCTCGTGCTTTAATCGGGGAGAAATTGCAGTCATTCAAGTATGTCCTCAAAATAGTCAAAAAAGCTACGTATTTTTTACGCACTTTACTCAATTATTCCATGATTTGGTGATTTTTTGCTGTGATCACCAACTCAAGAATGAAAGCCCAAAGCTTAAGAATCAAGGATCAAACTACTCTATCGAACCAACATTGGCCCATGAAAGTACGAAAAATTTGATTTTTTCCGCACGACTTGTAAACAGAGCATATACCCATAGGTACTATTTTATCCTTTATCCTTTACACTTGCGCCTTCCTTGCACTAGCTTGACGTTTGTTCAGCGTCATGTCAACTTGATCCTTGGCTTTTTTGTTTTAACTTTATTTTTGGTGAGAGTATTATTAAGAACTGTCATAACTACGGCTATTTATAAATTAAATAATTTGTCATCTATCTCAAGATATATAAATAATATCCACTAGATGAAAACTTTTACCAGTGAGGACAAAAACTGAACTTTAGGTGGGTACATTTACTCAAGTTAATTGTGCAGGATGGCTCTGGAGTACTCAAAAGTAAATTTTGCTGAAGGAGGTGTTGGAGTGCGCTTACAATTTTTGGCGATCGCAAACCGCGTAGGACGCGCGGAGGTTTCATTGGAAACCTCCCACTCGCCTCAAAGGCGACTGCAACAAAAACAAAGTTTTTGTTGGGGCGTAATAGGGGCGATCGCAGGGTCAATGGTGATAGCTGTTGCACCTATACCAAAGGCCACATCGCAAATTCCCTTTTTACCTCAAATTCAAACTCCCAACAATCAGAGTAGTGACTCAGATAACAGAATGGTTTCTGGGTGGATTTATTTGGACGGTCGCCAGTTGTTTCAGATCGCGGCAACAAAAACCAATTTTCCCGAACGTTCACAAGATATCCAACAGAATTTGGATCAAATCACTCAAAATTACTTGCGATCATCGGCAAAAGAAGCCAAGGTAGAGACTCGAAAATTAAATGGATTACCAGTCATTTACGTCAACAATCAATACCTAATGACCATCACTTCCGAGGATGCCCAACTGCGGAAGGAAGATCCATTTATATCGGCAAATCAAATCACCGACAAGCTGCAAGACTATCTTAAACAAGCAAGGCAAGAACGACAAACTCAATTTTTAATCGATCAAGGTAAAATTGCTGCTGGCTTTGGGCTAGTAATGATTGCCACGAGTTGGGGCGTATATATTTGGCAGCGCCGTTCCAGAAATAATTTATTACAGCCGACTCCCCAAACGCCACAAACAGCGCAACCAATTACAACACAACTGAATCAACAGCAACATCGTCATCTTCTAGAAGTCAAAAAACGACTGTATCAGCTAACTCAAGCAGGGATTTGGGGAAGCGGCAGTTTCATCATCTTGGGTCTATTTCCCTATACAAGACCGTTTCAAATAGCTATTCTCACAGCTGCCCAAATTCCTTTGAGATTGGCTGTGGTGGCATTGGGAACTTATGTGGCAATTCGTTTGAGTTATGCGCTGATTGACCGCTTCACCACCACTCTGATCAGCAGTGGGGCATTATTGAATTCAGAAACTTCTGAACGTTTGCAACTGCGAGTTTCCACATTTTCTGGTGTGACTAAAAGTATTGTGACTGCTGTCTGGGTAGGCGTAGGCATTTTACTAGCCTTAGTTTCGTTGGGTATAGATATCGTTCCCTTGCTAGCTGGTGCCAGTTTAGTCGGTGTTGCAGTGTCCTTGGCTTCGCAAAACTTGATTAAAGATGCGATTAATGGCTTTTTGATCATCATAGAAGACCAGTACGCTTTAGGCGATGTGATTGCTGTAGGAAATGTGGGAGGTTTAGTAGAAAATCTGAATCTGCGGATGACCCAACTGCGAGATTCAGAAGGACGCTTGATCACGATTCCCAACAGTGAAATTAAAATTGTTGCCAATCTTTCTAGCCGTTGGGCAAGGGCCGATTTGACGATTCCCATTGCCTATGAAACTGATGTTGATTATGCTTTAAAATTAATTGGCACTGTAGCCATAGAGATGGATCAAGACCCAAAATGGCAACATCAAATTATAGAAACGCCGCAAGTTTTGGGAATAGATAATTTTGGCGATCGCGGTTTGATAATTCGTGTATGGATTAAGACACAGCCACTCAAACAATGGGATGTAGCACGAGAGTATCGCCGCCGCTTAAAAAATACCTTAGACAAAGCCGGAATTTCCATTCCTGTCCCTCAACAAGCAATTTGGGTAAATGATGTTCAGTTACTCAACCATCAGACAAATGGCAAGGAAGATTAGTTAGGAGTTGTCAGTTGTCAGTTGTCAGTTGTCAGTTGTTATTCTCCTGTATCGCCCTATCTCCCCTGCTCCCCATCTCCCCTGCTCCCCTGCTCCCCATCCCCCCATCTTCCCATTGCAGTACAAATGTACTATAATACATATAGCGTCCACAAAGCCTAATGCAGTACAAAACGGCTGTGTGACAGTCTTGTGAAAGATGGATTCAAGGGTTAGTCAGATGATTAAACATTACATTCTCAGCCTCAACCCAACTGCTAAGCACGAATGGGATCGGTGCATCTTACGTGACCCGTTGACTGCAAAACGTCCGGACATTGCTAAATTAATCGCCGAGGCGGTGGGTGCTGATACAGGCAGTTATTTAGTTAGTGTAAATATCGAAGTGCAGGTGTTGGAACAAGCAGCAGTACCTCAAGCTGAACAACTTTCGCTTTCATTCCCAGAAGTAGCTGTTTCATCGCCGCTGCGGGAAGTAGCGTAAAAAGACAATAATTAGCCTGCACAAGCAGGCTAATTATTGTCTAGCTGCATTCAGTCTGACCAGACTTAATTTCAGAAAGCAAAATTAATGGCTTTGTTCAAATTGCCAACAGATATATTGTTGACTGTAATATAGTTGACTGCACTACCAGAACCAGAAGAACCATCTGGGTCAATTAAGACGATCGCATTATTTCCCTGAGTTTTAAATTTTAAATAGCCGCCAGCCATCGCGCTGGTAAAATCCAAGGAAAGACCATAACTCTGGAAAAGATCCCGTAGGACAATCTTGTCTGTACCAGCTTCAAAGTCAGCTTACTGTAATTTTCTCGTAAACCGCGATCGCTCTTGCCTGATTTAAACATCACTTTTTTTATCCTTTATAGTACAAAAATACTATTATAGATATATAAGGTTTTAGAGCAACCTGCAAAACCTGATACCGAATAATTATGCTTTCACTTGCATAGGTGACTGCCTTGCCACAATTTACCGAAGTAGCTTAGAACAAAGATGAGGAAATGTAATTCTTTTATGTCTTTGATCTAGTTTTATTCTTCTACTTCCCCATTAGTCAATTTTCTCTGAGGAATATTATTTGATGATGCAACTGAGTCATTATCCAAGTGCAATAGCACAAGCTGCCCAAAGGATGAATGAACTAGATTCTCAATTGATGGCAGTTCAGCACCAGATTAACCGATTTGAAGGTAATGCAGATCGCGCCGCTGCTTTTGATGGGGATTTAAAAAATGATGCTCAACGTAAGGCACGTCGCTTTGAAGTGCTGGTTGTGAATCATGAATATCAAAAGGCAATAGATATGCAAATTCAATTATCTCTTGAAAGAGCAAATGCCTTTGCCCATTTAGAATATCTGCGTAACCAGTTTAGTGTAGCAAAATTAGAAGCGAGATTAGCGATCGCTCAACAACTCACCGATTTTGAATCGCGAGAATTAGTAGGTTTATAAATATAACATGAATCGTGCTGCTTGTCGCAAATGTTTCGGGAAATTCATGATGTCAACTAGTCGCGTTTCGTCCGTCCTTCACTATACCTTGACTCTAAAGAGTTAGGGACTGGGTAGTTAAACCAGTTATCAGTTATCAAATTCTTTGCTGATAACTGTTCCCAATCCCCAATTTCTTTTAGCCTTGAATTACGAAATCATTAGTATCCAGATTTGGTATTCCAGTCAAGGTGGCAAATAATCCCCCATTGTCTAAACCAGTAGTTGAACCATTGGGGTTGTATAGCAAATTGCCTGTAGCTAAGTTGTAAACAATCTTACCACTGCTAGCACCAGCTAGGGCTGCTTCATTGACAATCTCTGTATTGATGGTGGAAAATTCCCCAGCGTTTAAAGTACTGCTTAAAGCATTGAAAGAAGTTTTACTTAAAGCAATTTTGTCCGTTCCTTTGACAAAATCTGTAAGAGTATCTACACCGAAGCTGCTGTTAGTAAAAGCGGCACCACTGCCGAATAAAAAGCGATCGCTTCCCGAACCTCCAGTAAGAATGTCATTGCCTGCACCACCGATTAAAGTGTCATCACCAACATTACCCAGAAGTGTATCATTACCACCAAGTCCTTTGAGCAGATTGTCACCGCTGTTACCAGTGATAGTATTATTCAAATCATTGCCAGTGCCAGTGCTGTTGGCTGTTCCAGTCAGGATTAAATATTCAACATTGGCAGTGAGTGTGTAATTAACAGCAGACTGGACAGTATCTTCACCAGCATCTGCATTTTCAACGACAACATCGCGGATAGTATCGACAATGTAAGTATCGTTGCCTGTACCACCGAGTAAGCGATCGCTTCCCGCACCCCCATCAAGGATATCATTGCCAGCACCACCAGTGAGGGTATCATTAGCATCAGTGCCGTTGATGACGTTAGTGACTGTGAGGGCAAAAATATCTTCAGTGGTTGCTCCTTGGCGATCGCTGGCTGTAACTTTGATATTGAAGATACCTACATTATCGCTGTTAGGTGTGCCGCTAAACGTAAGAGTTGTAGCATCGAAAATGAGCCAAGTTGGTAATGCGCCACCGTTTTCTAATGTTGCAGAGTAAGTGAGAATGTCGCCTGCATCGACATCACTGAAGGTATTAGCGTCAATAGTGAAGCTGAAAGCACTGTCAAGTAGGGCTGTTTGGTCGGCGATCGCCTCAACTAAGGTTGGTGCATCATTAACAGACTTAACATTGAGGTTAAAAGTACCCGTAACGCTGCCGCCATTGCGATCACTTACAGTAAAAGTGAAACTGTCAGTGCCGTTGTAGTTGGCATTGGGAGTGTAGATAAAGTAGTCGTCGCTGGGGTTATCTGGGGTGCTGTTGTCGTTGAATGTCAGTGTGCCATTACTGGGGTTGGTGAAGTCACTTACGCTTATAGTATCGCCATCAACATCTGTATATCTACGCAGTATATTGCTGGCAAGGATTGTCACGGCAGTATCTTCGTTGGTGGTAGCGGCAGTTGCAAAGCCAAACACCACGTAGCTCTCCCCGTCACTAGATAGCCCGTTGAAGTCGGCACCAGGTGCCCCGATAATCAGGTCGTCAATGCCGTCGGCGTTGATATCCCCGGCATCGCTGAGGGATCTGCCTGACTGGTCAAGCCTATCAATGCCGTTAATCACAAAGCCGTTGCTACCATCCAGGGATGAGATGTTGAAACTGGCTGCAAAGCCACTACTACTACCAAACACCACGTAGCTTGACCCTGCACCCCCCTGTCCGTTGGGGTTGCCGGCTGATGCCCCGATAATCAGGTCATTGATGCCGTCGCCGTTGATATCCCCCGCACCGCTGATGGAGGAGAAGCCTGAGAAGTTACCCCTATTAATGCCGTTAATCACGAAGCCGTTGCTGCCATTCAAGTCAGAGAGGTTGAGACTGGCTGCAAAGCCACTGCTGCTGCCAAACACCACGTAGCTTGACCCTGCATAATTCTGACCGTTGGGGTCGCCACCTAGTGCCCCGATAATCAGGTCATCGATGCCGTCACCGTTGATGTCCCCCGTATTGCTGACGGAGCTACCTGAGGCGTCATACGCATCAATGCCGTTAATCACGAAGCCGTTGCTGCCATTCAACGACAAGAGGTTGAGACTAGCTCCAAAGCCACTGCTGCTGCCAAACACCACGTAGCTTGACCCTGCATTATACTGTCCATTGGGGTCGGCAAAGGGTGCCCCGATAATCACGTCGTCGATGCCGTCACCGTTGATATCCCCCGCATTGCTGACGGAGCTACCTGAGACGTTAATCACAAAGCCGTTGCTGCCATTCAGGTCAGAGAGGTTGAGATTGGCTGCAAAGCCACTGCTGCTGCCAAACACCACATAACTTGACCGGGCACGTGGTGCCCCGATAATCAGGTCATCAATGCCGTCGCCGTTGATGTCCCCCGCACTGCTGACAGAGCTGCCTGAGTAGTCATACCTATTAATGCCGTTAATCACAAAGCCGTTGCTGCCATTCAACGACAAGAGGTTGAGACTGGCTGCAAAGCCACTACTGCTGCCAAACACCACGTAGCTTGACCCTGCACGAAACTGACCGTTGGGGGAGGCAGTAACTGCCCCGATAATCAGGTCATCGAAGCCGTCGCCGTTGATGTCCCCCGCACTGCTGACGGAGCCGCCTGAAAAGTCACCGCTATTAATGCCGTTAATCACGAAGCCGTTGCTGCCATTCAACGACAAGAGGTTGAGACTAGCTCCAAAGCCACTGCTGCTGCCAAACACCACGTAGCTTGACCCTGCATAATTCTGACCGTTGGGATCGGCACCTGGTGCCCCGATAATCAGGTCATCGAAGCCGTCGCCATTGATGTCCCCCGCACTGCTGACGGAACTGCCTAAGCTGTCAAACACATTAATGCTGTTAATTAGGAAGCCGTTACTGCCGTTGAGAGACGAGAGGTTAAAAACTGAAACAACCTTGGGTGCATCATTAACGCCGTTAATGGTCAAGGTGACGGTAGCTGTATTAGTAACGCTGCCATCGCTGGCATTGTAGGCAAAGCTGTCAGTCGCCGTTTGACCGACAGCCAAACTTTCAAATTGACCATTGGGGTCGTAGGTGAAAGTGCCATCAGCATTAAGGGTAAGTAAGGCACCGGAAGCCAAGGTAATAGGAGTGCCAACAGCGATCGCATTAAAATTAACACCTGTAATTGTTGGCGGGTTGTTATCGTTGGCTAAGACCGCTATGTTAACAGCAGTCTCTTCATCAGTCGTTGCCGTGTCATTAACTGCAACTGGCGGTTGATTAGGCGTAGCAAAGCCAAACACCACATAGCTCTCGCCGGCTAATGCCCCGATAATCAGGTCGTCGAAGCCGTCGCCGTTGATATCTCCTGCACCGCTGACAGAGCGGCCTGAATAGTCATACGCATCAATGCCGTTAATTACGAAGCCGTTGCTGCCATTCAGGTCAGAGAGGTTGAGACTGGCTCCAAAGCCACTGCTGCTGCCAAACACCACGTAGCTTGACCCTGCATAATTCTGACCGTTGGGATCGGCACCTGGTGCCCCGATAATCAGGTCATCGAAGCCGTCGCCATTGATGTCCCCCGCACTGCTGACGGAACTGCCTAAGCGGTCAAGCGCATCAATGCCGTTAATCACGAAGCCGTTGCTGCCATTCAGGTCAGAGAGGTTGAGACTGGCTCCAAAGCCACTGGTGCTGCCAAACACCACGTAGCTTGACCCTACACTATACTGACCGTTGAGGGAGGCACTTGATGCCCCGATAATCAGGTCATCGATGCCGTCACCATTGATGTCCCCCGCACTGCTGACGGAAAAGCCTGAACTGTCATACGCATCAATGCCGTTAATCACAAAGCCGTTGCTGCCATTCAGGTCAGAGAGGTTGAGACTGGCTCCAAAGCCACTGCTGCTGCCAAACACCACGTAGCTTGACCCTGCTCTCCTTTGTCCGTTGGCGTCGGCACGTGGTGCCCCGATAATCAGGTCATCAATGCCGTCGCCATTGATGTCCCCCGCACCGCTGACGGAGTAGCCTGAGTAGTCAGCCCGATTAATGCGGTTAATCACAAAGCCATTGCTGCCATCCAACGACAAGAGGTTGAGACTGGCACTAAAGCCGCTGCTGCTGCCAAACACCACGTAGCTCTCCTCTGCGGGAGGCGGGTTATTCCGGGGGAAACCAATTGCCCCGATAATCACGTCGTCGATGCCGTCGCCATTGATGTCCCCCGCATTGCTGACGGAAAAGCCTGAGCCGTCATAAAAATCAATACCGTTAATCACGAAGCCGTTGCTGCCATCCAGGGACGAGAGGTTAAGGCTGGCTGCAAAGCCGCTGCTGCTGCCAAACACCACGTAGCTTTTTCCTGCACTATACTTCCCGTTGGGTTCGGCAAAGGGTGCCCCGATAATCACGTCGTCGATGCCGTCGCCGTTGATATCGCCTGCATTGCTGACGGAAAAGCGTGAGCCGTCACCTGGGTCAATGGCGTTAATCACAAAGCCGTTGCTGCCATCAAGAGACGAGAGGTTGAAACTGGCACTAAAGCCACTGCTGCTGCCAAATACCACGTAGCTTGACCTGGCACCTGATGGCCCGATAATCAGGTCGTCGATGCCGTCGCCGTTGATATCACCTGCACTGTCACCTGCATTAATGCCCTTAATTACAAAGCCGTTACTACCGTTGAGGTCAGATAGATTCAAAACTGAATTTACCATTGTTGTTGATTTTCCAAGTTGTTTTTGCTTATGTTGTTGGTCGTGAAGTTGTTGACTGATGATTGTTGATTATGAGCAGTGGGATATTTTTTTTCTTGGAAGTCCTTAAATTGCTACTCATCCCACCCTCACCATGCGCCGAATCTCGTCACTCAACCACCCGATCGCCATGAAACTACGCCCACCACGTCCTATAATTCCAGTACCGCCCCCTCGATTTGCACCGAATGAACAAACCCATGCACCATTCAAAGGTGCGTTCAAATACTGATAGTTTCCCGTTTGTTTGCAAGCCGATAAAAAAGCCTTTACCTGCTTGATAGGTTATTAAGGCTAGACTCAAATTCTGCTCGATGTTTTGTTAATCTTTACTAAGCATTTAATAGATATGTCCTCAAATTAATCCATAAGCCTTATATTTTAAGGATTAAAGCCTAATTTAGGGGCATTTTGGGTCAGTTTTTGACCAATAAAATTGTACAATTCGTTTTCATTCAATCGATTTTGGCTATTTTCTCCAGTTCTTATTTGATCAGTGGTATAGCAATCTGAATTGAAACGTAAGAGAATACAAAGATAAAAACTAGGTATTTATAAGCTTAAGAGCATTTTCCCATCTCACGAATGATTTCGGATTGCTATAGTCATTTATTTATCACAAATAGAATTACCTGTATTTTTCTTTACTAAAGCTTCAATATCCTAGTAAAGATAATTTTTTATCTTTTTGAGAATACTTTAAGTAGCAACTGAGTCTTTCCAGAGAAATACTGGTTTCTTTTCAAAATTGCCATACATGATTTAGAAACCAATTATTTGTTTAATTACTTTTTTTTAATTATTCTTATACAAAAATATTTTCTTTGTTCACAAATAATAAATTTTGATAACTTCAGCTTATGTATTTCATGTCTACTATTTTCATCCAAACAAATAAAAATTCATCTAAACTTAATAAAAAATATTTAAGCGGACTTGTACTGAGTTCATTCAAAGGTCGTGAGGAAGATGAAAAAGATAAGAGGAATGTTACTTGCTCATTTCCAGAAGCTATTTCTGAACGCAACTTAGTACCCAGTACGCATCAATCTAGTACTTTGTCAAGCCAAGTTTGCTGGGGCTAAGTAAATGTAAAAAACAGAAAAAACGCTTTCCTCACTCCCGTTCGGCTGACGTTTACGGCGAAGCCTACTCCTTACCTTTACCTGGCAATCTTGGTTTGGTGAACTACTAGTGTTAGTGTATAATACTAAATTATTGATCAATATTAAATTTGCTTAATAACAATTGAGCGATTTGTTGATTAATAGCTGTCACATCAAAACGCTGACTAGCGCTAGTTTTGGCATTACTGGCTATAGTTGCAGTTGTCTCTATTTCTTGAAGACAATTGTTAATTACTTGTGCAAGTTCTTGGGGTTCTCCTGGTGTCACAAGAAAACCATTAATGCCGTGTTCTACTAATTCTATTGCACCGCCAGCTTTGGCTGCAACCACAGGTTTTCCACATAGCATCGCTTCAACAATAACTCTACCAAAGGGTTCTGGAGAAGTGGAAGTGTGTGCTACTAAGTTACAATCTGCCATTAACTGAGGAATATCTGAACGAAATCCTAAAAATTTGACACGGTTTTCTAGTCCAAGTGCAGCAACTTGTTGATGTAATTGTTTGACATAATCTTGTTCACCAAACAGTGCATCACCGACTAAAATTGCTGTTACTTCTGGCGGACATTCAGCAAGGGCAGAAATTAAAATATGCTGCCCTTTCCAAGGTGCAAGTCGGCTGAAATGTCCAACTACAAATTTACCTTCTAGTCCTAACTGTTGCCGCAATTGTTTGGCATCAGACTCACAAGTTTGATAATTCTTCACTTCAAAGCCGTTATAGACAATTGTAGTCAGTTCTGCGCGTCCTCCTGCTTGCACAAAGGCTTTTTGACTAGCTTGGGAATTGGCAATTACTAACGATGCAAAATGATTGGCTAGGTTAACAGCAACTCGAAGATTAGTTTGGCTGAAATGTTCTTGGGAAAGAATATCATGTAAATGATACACTAAGGGGCGACGGGTTAAAAAACTAGCTAATGCACCAATAACTAAGGCTTTTTGTGTATTGGCGTAGATTAAATCGTGTTCACTAGCTCTTTGTACGACTTTAGCAAGCAGAGGTGCAAGTTGTCCTAAACTCAAGAATGCTTGTATTAAATTGCTTTGTTTGCGAACTTGAATTGGTTGGGTTGCGAAAACTTCTACAGGGATCTGATGCTGTTGTAGTAAAGTTCTAAAAGGGCCATCTGCAAATAAGCCTACCAAAGAGCGATCGCAATAAGGTTTAGCAATATCTATTAAACACAATTCTGCACCGCCTGGTTTACCACTTTGGTCTAAAAATAGAATTTTCATAAGTTAGGAGTTAAAAGTTAGGAGTTAGGAGTTAGGAGTTAGGAGTTAGGAGTTAAAAGCTTTAGCTAAGAGGATGTTTGAAAAGTCTAATTTATTATTTTGCTTGGCAGATAAAAGTCGCGTCTAAACCAGAGAAAACTTTGATTTTTCGTGTTTACCGCGTAAGCGTACTTCGTTTGTGTAGGAGCAAATTTGATCCGCTTCTCAAACATCCTCTAAAAGAACATGACGCACTTGTTGGGCTATTTTATTCCAATCAAAATTAGTTATGGTGTAGTGGCGGCAGGCTTGACGTGAAGGAATTTGTAAATTTCCCAATAGTATCTGTTCTAATTTTTCGGCAATAGCTGAGGCTTCGGTGGAAGCAGTAATTAATTCTGGAGAAAAGGGTAGTAAAATTTCTGGCATTCCACCAATAGGAGTACATAAAACTGGAGTTCCACAGGCTAAAGATTCTAATACAGCTAATCCAAAACCTTCAAAAGATTGACTAGGCATAATAGTCAATTCTGCTGCTTGATAAGCTATCGGTAATTGCTCATCAGCTAAAAAACCTAAAAATTTAACGTTATTTTCTAACCCCAAATCTCTGGCTTGTTGTTCAAGTGTAGCTTGCATGTGACCACGACCAGCAACTGCTAACCAAACATCAGGAATTTTAGGTTTAATACTTGCGATCGCTTGCAGTAATTTATCTACTCCTGTTCGATTTACTAAACGGCGGGATGTAAATAATATCCGGCGATTATCAGGCCAGTTTAATTGTTGACAAGCCTCCTGAGAGGATAAGTTTGGTTTAAACCAATCAATATTAACTCCACCTGGAATAACATGAATTTTACTCCAGGGAACTTGATAATCTTGATGTAATATTTTACCGAATGCTTTGCTGAGAACAATAAAGCGATCGCAGCTATTATAAGTCCTTTTTTCTATTAACTGACGCTTCAAAAAAAGACTCAATTTATTATCAATCGTTTCCTGCTGACTTTCAGATGCCCAAGGGCCGTGAAAATTAAATGTAATCGGCACGCCTTTGGGTAAAATATCCAAAATAGGAAAGCTGTATAATGCAAAATGCAAATTAATGGCATCAGGTTTACTTACTCTTGTTTTCTGAAAATTAGTGCGAATAGACCACAGTCGTTGCCATATTGCAGTATCTGGAGAAGCTAGGTTGGTCAACTTTATTGGTACATTCAATTCTATTTCTGGTAGACCAACTCCACATAATTCTACCTGGTCTTGATTTGCTGCCAAACTATGAGTGAGTTCATAAATATACCTTTCTAGTCCTCCAGGCGTTTTAGGAAACCAGCCTATTCCAAGGGCGAGTATTGATGCAGATGCTGAATTAATATTTTCTTTTTTATTTTCCACTAATTGTCTCCTATGATGTATTTAAGGTGCGTATGTTCACTTATACACCAAGCTCAACCGCCTTTTGAAATTCAGCAGTAAATTGATGTTGCTAGTACTTATATTCTGTAATTTTCTAGATTATCCGTATTTTTAGCGTCATCTTGTATGGAGATTTTATTCACAACTATTAACTTCCTAAAATTTTAATAGAGTCAAGGGATTGATTTATTACACTTATGTTGTTATAAAAAAGCTAGCTAGTAGATTTTACATAATATTTCTGTATTTAGATTGACAGTTTTTGACAATAAAAGAGTAATTGTTAATATAAGTACTGATAATATGTAATTAAATAAATTAAAGTTTTTGTATGTTTTTGGTAAATTATTCGTAAATATTCAGTTAAACTCATGAAGTATTTGCTAACTGTATATATGTAGTTTCAAAAATTATGATTTAGTTCAAATCAGTTTTTATAGCCAATTTAATTTAGTCAGGTACGCTGTAAAAGCAATTCATAAATTGCCTCTACTATTAACTGATAGTTAACTTGGATGAAAACCGCTATAACTAGAGGTAGATCAATTGAAAGTGGGCACAAAGATAATTTGATACTCGTTGTTAGCTTCAGTGTGCATCATTTCCTGAGAGGATGTTTGTAAAGTCTAATTTACGACTAGCCCTGGCGACTAGAAGTCACGCGCCACATGCGCGGCTGTCGGGGAACCGCGATAGCGCAGTGGCTTGGCTATACAGACAAAACCCGCCTGCGCGGGTTGAGATGCTTACTTTTTCATTAGTCCACGAAGGTGGACTTTGCCTGTGTAGTAGCGAATTATATTCGCCCAAAACTTTTAAAACATCCTCTGAAACATTTTATTTACTACTGACTATCTCATGATTCTTTTGTTTCACTAAAAGACATGTGAGAATTTGAGGAATTGTATGCAAAATAAATTACCACAACGGTTTGCTAAGGTTTACAAAAAAATCAATCAAAATATCAAACGTCTATTCCAAACTAGACATTTGCGTAAGTTCAATTTGGTAAAATTTTTAATTCTGAGTCTAGCTATTGCAATGGTTGTTACTGCCATTGAAATGACAACAGATTGGACTGTAAACGGGGTGCCTACAACCACCTACAAAACATCTCAGAAAGGAGTGCCTACAACCACTTACAAAACATCTTGGATAGGTAATAGTTTTGGCGGAGGCAACAAGTGGGTACAGAACTATATAGAAGCAATGTATATTGCTAGTGATGGTACAGTCTATACCAATAGTGAATGGGATGAAGGAGGAGCAGAAGCAGGAATATATAAAGATGGTAATGTTATCGGTAGGTTGGGTGACACTCACGGCTGGAGTCGTGCTGGTGGCAAAGCTATAACAGCCAATGATAAATATATTTACATGGCGATGGTTCAGGGAGCAGTTGGCAAGATTAATCAAGATTATCCCCCAGATGGTACCACATGGTACTGTGTCAGACGCTATGATTTATCTTTTAAACCTGCACCATTTGAAGAAGGACGCGGTTGGGATAAAAGTATGTTAATTACCAGTACTCAAAGCGAAGTTACTGGATTAGCAACTGCAAACAATGAGTTATATGTGAGTGATTCTGCCAGTAACCAGATTCGTGTCTACAATACTGACACGATGAAAGAACTACGCAGCTTTAGTGTGGCACGTCCGGGTGCGATCGCTATCGATAAACAAAAAAATCTCTGGGTTATTCAAAACAAAATAGGTAGTACTCCTGCCAAAATTGTGCATTATTCCCCGACAGGGAAACAATTGCCCCAACAGATTGCAGATATTGTCCAACCAACAGCGATCGCTATTGATCCTCAAGGTAGAGTTTTAGTTGCAGACAATGGCCCTCGTCAGCAAGTGCTGATTTACGACATCAAAAATAAGCCAGTGCAAGTTGGTACTTTCGGCAGTAAAGGCGGTATATATGCAGGTGTTCCTGGTGAAGTCCAAGCTTTAAAATTTTACGGTCTTAGCGGCGTAGGAACAGATGCAGCAGGTAATATTTATGTAAATAGTAATGGTTTCAACAGATCAGGAACAGATTTACGCAAGTTTTCGCCGCCAGGAAAGCAACTATGGCAATTGTTGGGATTGTTATTTGTCGATAACGCCGATGCTGATCCTAGTACCGATGGCATAGATGTATTCACCAAGCAAGAACGCTATCTGATGGACTATAGTCAACCTGCTGGTAAGCAATGGACTTACAAAGGATATACATTAAACGCTTTCAAATATCCTCAAGACCCGCGCTTGCATACATCACCAGATGCAGCCTTTGTGCGCCGCATCAAAGGTAAGCCTTTTTTGTTCCTCAAAGATATGTACAGCAGCTTTGTGCAAATTTATCGTTTTAATCCAGCCAAGGATGGCACAATTGCGATTCCTGCGGGGATGTTCGTCGGTACTCATGGCGAAAATAAACAATCAATGCCGGGAAATTGGCCGCCTCATGAACCAGAACAAGGAGAATGGATTTGGCGGGATAAAAACGGTAATGGTAGCTTTGACAAAGGTGAATACGAAAGCAGCAAAGATTATCCCTACTTAGGCGGATGGTGGGTAGATAGTAAAGGAGATGTCTGGAAAACCTTGCGAACTCAAGATGGTATCCGACGCTATCCTTTGCAGGGACTAGATGCAAATGGCAATCCCATCTACACCTATAGTTCCATGCAAAAGCAACAAAATCCCAGCTTCTTTACTGATTTGCGGCGCATTGAGTATTTTCCAGAAACAGATACCATGTATTTATCAGGCTTCACCGCAGATCATCCAGCCATTGGCGACGATACTAAAGTTGTAGGATCTGAGATTGCCCGTTTTGACAATTGGAGTCAAGGAAATCGCACACCCAGGTGGCGAATTGTAGTACCTTACGACACTACAGGCAAACGCGAAATATCTACCGCAGCTATGAGTGTAGCTGGTGACTATGTATTCACCGTCACAGCAAAAACAGCAGAAGTAAATGTCTATGATGCCAAGACAGGAACTTCAACAAAAAAATTAAAACCCGGCCCAGAAGTTGCAGGCGAAAGTGGCTGGATTGATATACCCCACGGTATCCGGGCTTTTCGTCGTGCAAATGGAGAGTATTTAGTATTCGTGGAAGAAGATTGGAAAGGCAAAGTAATTATGTATCGTGTCAAAGGGACTGGGGATTAGGGATTGGGGACTGGGGACTGGGGACTGGGGACTGGGGATTAGGGACTGGGGACTGGGGGGGGGCTGCTAAAAAAGTAGGTTGGTTACGCTGTCGCGTAACCCAACAGTGTGAGGATTTTGTTGGGTTGGGCTTCGCTTCACCCAACCTACATCAGTTTTAGTTTTTAGCCTTAACTAAGAGACTTCCAAGTAAAAAAATATTCCACTGTTCACAGTCATCAGTCAACAGCCATCAGTCAACAGCCATCAGTCATCAGTCAACAGCCATCAGTCAACAGTCATCAGTCATCAGTCAACAGCCATCAGTCATCAGTCATCAGTGAACTGTATTGCGTGCGTGCTTCTTCATAGACAGACAAGTAAGAACGTGCAGCTAGTTCCAAATTAAATTCTTGTTCGGCTTTCTCACGAGCGCGATCGCAGAGCTTTTTATACCGCTCCTTGTTCTCTATTACCCAGGCAATTCCTTGAGCCAAATCTTCAATTTGATAAGGTTGAGCTAAATAGCCATTTTTTTGATGTTCAATCATGTCGGGCATACCGCCAATGTTGAAGGTAACGCATGGTGTACCACAAGCGATCGCCTCTAACACAGTATTTGGCAAGTTATCTTGAATAGAAGGTGCTACAAAAACATCTGCCGCACAATAGACTAGTGCCAGTGAGATATCATCGTTCAATTTACCTAAATAGTGAGCCTGAAAACCAAACTCAGTTGGATTTTCAGGTTGAGATGCACCGAAAACAATCAGTTCTATCTTGTCTTTCCAGCCAGCTTGGCTTAACTTTTGTAAGGCTGGTTGTAGCAAATGAAATCCTTTTCTCTGATTGCTAGTTGCGCTAATTGCTCCGAATAAAATTAGTTGCTTATTTTGTGGTAGGTTAAGTATCTTTCTTGCTGTTTGCTGCTCAATTGGTTTATATCTGTCAAGATCTAACCCGTAGGGAATAACTTTAATGGGAGTATTTTGAAATAGTGAACTAGATTTAGCACATTCAGCAAGCCACTTACTAGGGGTGACAATCGTCAGTTTGAGATTTTGCCATGCTTTAGCTTTGCGTCTCCAAACCCAACTTGATAAATCAGAAGCTTGGTTACTACCGAGTATAGGACAATTTCCACAGGATTTTGTATAGCGATCGCACTCTTTGTTATAGCAGCATCCCCCAGTGAATGCCCACAAATCATGGAATGTCCAAACAATAGGCTTATTAAATTTTGCCAGAGCTTCAATTGGCACAAATCCGTCACATATCCAATGCAGATTAATAATGTCTGGATTCAGAGTAGCGATCTGCGAGGTAATGTTATTGGGGAGCCACTGTAAGCGCATGTATATAGGATTTTGTTTGCTATGCCCATAAAATTTTAGCGGTAAAGCATCCAAACTCGGACGAAGTTTCGATATTATTTGACCTAATTTGTTGGGGTAACTGATGACAGTTTGATCGTCAATTTTCTTATTTTGAACTAACATCTGGGAATTAATTCCCAACCTAAGTAATCCCTGATGTAGTCTATAAGCTGCACGTGCATCTCCTGCTCCTCCTTCTGCTTTTGGATCACAAGTGTTTATCAACAGAGGCAAAACCATTTTTCTATTACCTACTCTAATTCTCTGCTCTTGAGACTAAAGGTGAGCGATGGGTAAATAACATTTACACATTGTGGTTCAAAAAAATACCCAATAACAAAAGTAGAAACTTCTCTGAAAATCAAAAGCTGAGTTAATGGAAACTTATCTCAAAATTGCCATAGACTTTTTGCAAATACATCTATATTTAGTAGGAATCTGGCCCCATCGCTCCATGTTCGAGGTAATGGTGCAAAGGACAACTTTTAGCGATGCCTGCGGCGGGCTGCATCTTCGTCAGATATGAAAACTATTGACTGTGGACTGTTGACAACCCTAACCTTTATTTAGTATGCCAGTTGCGTAAGTCCTATTAGTTTTGGCACAAAAGGGGAAAAAGTTATGGGGCAGGATTTCAAAGCGCTGGCGGAACTTTACAAAAACGCCCTCTTAGATGATGTACTGCCATTTTGGGAAAAACACTCACTCGACTGGCAGCAAGGCGGCTACTTCACTTGTCTTGACCGCGAGGGTAAGATTTATGACACAGATAAATTTATTTGGCTGCAAAACCGTCAGGTGTGGACTTTTTCTATGCTTTGCAACCAGTTAGAAAAACGAGAAAATTGGTTGAAAATTGCTAGCAATGGGGCTAATTTTCTCGCCCAACATGGCAGAGATGATGATGGCAACTGGTACTTTGCGCTAACTTGTGAAGGTAAGCCACTGGTTCAGCCTTACAATATCTTTTCTGATTGCTTTGCGGCGATGGCATTTAGTCAATACGCCCTTGCTTCTGGTGAAGAATGGGCTAAGGATGTGGCGATGCAAGCTTACAACAACGTTTTGCGCCGCAAGGATAACCCAAAGGGTAAATATAACAAGATTTATCCCGGTACGCGTCCTATGAAAGCTTTGGCAGTGCCGATGATTTTGGCGAACCTGACACTAGAAATGGAGTGGCTGTTACCCAGTGAAACCCTTGAAAACGTCCTGACTGCCACTGTTGAAGAAGTGATGAATGATTTTCTCGACCAGGAACGGGGACTGATGTATGAAAATGTTGGCCTCTACGGTTCGCACATTGATTGTTTTGATGGCAGGTTAATTAATCCTGGTCATGGTATCGAAGCGATGTGGTTTATTATGGACATCGCTAACCGTAAAAGCGATCGCAAAACGATTAATCAAGCCGTTGATGTAGTGCTAAATATCCTCAATTTTGCTTGGGATAGTGAATATGGCGGGTTGTATTATTTTATGGATGCAGATAATCATCCCCCGCAACAACTCGAATGGGATCAAAAACTGTGGTGGGTGCATTTAGAGTCTTTGGTTGCATTGGCAATGGGCTATCGTCTGACAGGGCGTAACGAGTGCTGGGAATGGTATCAAAAGATGCATGATTACGCTTGGTCACACTTTAGCGATCGCGACTATGGTGAGTGGTTTGGCTACCTCAACCGTCGTGGAGAAGTGCTGTTAAATCTCAAAGGCGGCAAATGGAAAGGTTGTTTTCATGTACCCCGTGCCCTGTATCTTTGCTGGCAGCAATTTGAGGCGTTGAGTTGCCAGTCTCAGTAAATCAATATAATATCAAGTTCGGCTAATTACTTACGATATAGTCGGTTTGCTTGGTAATAGGTAATAGGTAATGGGTAATAGGTAATACTCAAAACCAATTACCAATTACCAATACTTCGGCTTGCGAGAGTACAAGTTCCCAATTACCGACCTCCACAGATATCATAAGTGTTTAAACGGACATGATATAAGTAGGTGGGTGAAAATAAACATGACTAGGTTACGAAACGTAAATATGCCTGAAACCCTTACTACTGACAACTGACGACCCTCACTAGTTAACATTTCGGCTTCGCTCGATGTTAAAGCTGAGCGAAGTCGAAGCTTTAACTTTATTCGCGCCGACCTACTTAGCTCTATATTCTAATTACTCAATATTTGGTATCCTTAAGCCACACCAAACCCCGTACATTCTCTTGCATAGATGGGCTGTAAACCGAATACAATATCTTTTTTTGGTACACCCATTGCTAGCAATTCATTTGCTAGCAACTTATCAGTTTGATTGCGTTGAATCCATATTTTACCATCTTTAATGTCTAAATGCATTACACAATTGTAGATGCGGCGATGTTTATCCCACCCCAAATCAACAATTTGATAATGGTCATTTTCTGTATCAAAAATTGTTTGTACTTCAATTTCCCCATTTATGGGTGTACTTTTGCTGTATTGGGTCAACAGTTCTTGAATACACTGACGATAAAAGGCTAATTTATCCATTTGACTATTACCTCATCCACTGGATTGTACACAATCAGCTTTACTTGATATTGCCGTACTGATGCTTGAGGTAAATCACGTTGAAAAAACGATTCATAGGTGGCAATTGGTACGGCTAAATATAAAATTCGTTCCTTTTGAGTGACTTCTAAAACTAAACGGTAATTCAAAAATTGACCCAGCGCCATATAAAAATCAAACAATGCTGAGTCACTCAAAAAACTTTTAACTTCTACCGCAATTTTTTCTCCAGCTTTTTCGGCTGCTAACAGCCGTTCTGCACCTAAGTCAATTCTAACTTCATCCTCCTTTCCAAACTCAATCCTTAAAGGGTCATGTGTAATCACCCACTGCTCTTTCTGAAGGCCTTTTTTGACTGCCTCATGGAATCGGTCTTTGGCTGACATCTCTGTTCACCACTGGTTAACTCGATTGTAAATCACTTTGATTGTCCCTTGAGTCCAGTTAAAATAAAACCATTCCCATCTGGTGCATGTTCTATGAACGTTGTCACACCAAAGCGATTCACCATTGAAGAATATCATCAATTGATTGCACTGGGATTTCTCAAACAGAGCGATCGCATTGAATTGATTCGCGGGGAATTGATCCAAATGGTAGCAAAAGGGACTCCTCATACAGTCTGTGGTTCTATCTTGTGTCGTCAATTGGATCGACTTTTAGGCGACCGCGCAGTCATTAGGGGACAAGATCCAATTACCCTACCAAATGCAAGTGAACCTGAACCAGATGTGGTGATCGCACGCGGCTTAGATGAAGATTATCTGGTTCATCATCCCTATCCAGAAGATATTTTGCTTGTGATAGAAATTTCCGATTCTACATTGATTTATGACCAAACAAAAAAGTTAGAAATGTACGCAGAAGCGGGAATTTATAATTATTGGATTGTAGACTTAAATGCACGTCAACTAGAGCGCTATAGTCAGCCTTATCAAAATGCTCAAGGTGAATTTAACTATCTCAGCAAACAGATTTATTTATTACATCAGTTAGTAGAAATTCCTGGGTTTGAAGATAGTTTATTAAACTTGAGTCGGATTTTTTCTTTGGGTGCTGTTGGTCAGTAATTTAGCCTATATGATAAGTTGTTACACATAAAGATTGCATATCTAATTGTGTTTACTGATGATATCATGTCCTTTGCTTATTGCTTATGACACTCGAAGAACCCCACCCCACCAAAGCTATGCTTTGCATCCCCTCCCCGTTGACTCTTAGGGGTTGGGGGTGGGGTTTAACGACTGTGGGAAACATAACTAATTACCCGGACATGATATGACAGTCATCAGTCATCAGTCATCAAATTTGACGATTTTTTCATTTATCTTTGTCGTATTCAGCATGTGTAAGAAAATATTTGTAGTAAACTCTCTCAAAATGAGAGGTTAATGTCAACAACACCTGCAACACTTTGATACAGACCAAAGGTGAAACTTAAGTTACTATGTCTCCTATTGCCTTTGTGCAATGACGTGAGGAGTAGTGCAGGTAAAACATGAACATAACAGAAAATCTTCAAACACAGGCTACGGACAATCTTGTTACAATAGCCGACCAATTCACGCTTCAAGGTCAGGTTACGGCTGTTCGACCGTTTGGCAGTGGTAATATTAATGACACTTTTCTGGTAACGCTGGATGCTTCAAAATTGCAGCATTTTGTCCTGCAACGCATTAACACACAGGTATTTCGCCAGCCCCAACTGATCATGCAGAATATGTGTATCTTTACTGAGCATGTTCACAATCGTTTACAACACACCCCCCTCAGTCGTCGTTGGGAAGTACCGCGCGTGTTGTTGACTAAGGATACTCAAGACCATTGGCGAGATGCAGACGGTTCATTCTGGCGGGCTATCAGCTTTATTGAAGGTTCGCAGTCCTTCGACACTATGGGCGATCGCTCATACGCCAAAGAAATCGGTTATGCTCTGGGGATGTTCCACAATCTGATTAGCGATTTGTCACCGGAAAAACTCGCCGACACTCTCGTAGGATTCCATATTACACCGCTTTATCTGCAACAATACCAAGAAGTTCTAGGGAAAACTAGCCCGCCTCAATCCCCAGAAGTTAATTATTGTTTGCAGTTTGTTAGCGATCGCCAAATCTTTGCACATATCCTAGAAAATGCCAAAGCCGAAGGTAAGCTACCACTGCGGCTGATGCACGGCGACCCCAAAATTAATAATGTGATGTTTGATACTGCTACTCAACAAGCCGTCAGCGTCATAGACCTCGATACTGTGAAGCCAGGTCTGGTTCATTATGACATTGGTGATTGCTTGCGATCGGGCTGCAATCCTGCTGGTGAAGAAGCTGCGGATTGGAATGATGTTTATTTTGATACTGATTTATGCCAGGGAATTCTCGAAGGTTATCTTTCCGTAGCCAAGGCGTTTCTCACAGAAAATGACTATGCATACATGTACGATGCAATTCGTTTGATTGCCTTTGAGTTAGGGCTAAGGTTTTTTGCTGACTATTTAGCCGGCAATGTCTATTTTAAAGTTAAACATCCAGAACATAACCTAGAAAGAGCGATCGTGCAGTTTAAGCTTACCGAGAGTATCGAATCCCAAGAAACCCAGATTCGCAAGATTATTCAGGATATGAAATGAACGAACAGACATTTTCCCTACAACCCTTTGCTTCTACTGAGTCTTTGTCTAATTTGAAACTAACAGGTAGTATCGCCCGACATCATCATCAACTAGCCATCATTTACAGGCTTTTAGGCGACTTAAAACAAATCGTTATTACCTCGCCATCAGACACACCAGCGCGAAAGCATAAACTGTGGGAAGATACCTGTTTTGAGTTCTTCCTTGGTATCAAAGATTCTCCAAGATATTGGGAATTCAACCTCTCCCCTGCCGGAGACTGGAATGTCTATCATTTTGATGGATATCGTCAAGGGATGCAAGAAGAAACAGCCTTTAGGAAACTCCCGTTTAATGTCGATAATCAATCTGATAGTTTTGCACTTGCTTTAGATGTCGATTTGGGTAAAATCGTCTCAGTAAATCAAGTTCTTGAGGTTGCTATCACCGCTGTTATCAAACAAATAGGCGGTGAGGTGACTTACTGGGCATTAACTCATCGAGGCACAAAGGCTGACTTTCATCTACGAGAAAGTTTCATCATTGAATTGTGAGATATGTTTTGATATAGGTTGCGAAATTGGGAATATTAGCTGTAGGAACTGAAATTAGTAACTACAGAAAGTGAATATGAACGCAGACGAACATATCTTGCAATTGCCCCAGATAAGTATCAAAAATAGAGAACTACTTCCTGAGAAATCAGGAATTTATTATGTATTAGATGAAAAATTCATAGTTTGGTATGTAGGTCAGGCGAAGAATTTGCGTATCCGTTGGGCAGGTGATAGCCACCACAGATTATATCAGTTACAAAAACAACGTAAAAAACAGTTTACTATCTATTATGAATTAGTAGCTGAATCACAACTTAATGCAATAGAGCGACAGCGCATTGAACAGTATAGCCCTCAACTGAACGGAACGAGAGTTAAAGCTAAGAAACTACATCCAACAGAAACGCTATTACGAGAAACACTAACTATTCTTGCTCCTTACAGTTTTGTACTAGGTGTAGAACCTCCACGTAAACAAGACGTTAAGTTCATCAATGATTCTATATCTTGGAGAGATGATTGGAGAGTTCAGAAAACTGTGTTATCTCTAAATGTAATACACGTTTGTATCAATTTCCAAGAATTACAAGAAACTCTTCAGGATTGGCGGTCTATTCGTTGGTTTATCAAAAGCGTATTTAAAAAACGGACTAACTATGCAGATAACTGGGCTTGTAAAGGACAAAAAAAAGATGAGAAATATAGTGTTTTTTACTTGAGAAGATTATTAGTAAATGGTTTTGCTATTGAAGTGTATAAAGCTGACAAAGAATCTGTAAAATATATTCAAGATTATGAATTAACTCAATTAATAGGTATTCACATTAGGGCTGTAAATGAAGTATCTCTAGCTGTAATTAAAAATAATTGCTTGCTAAGTGTTGTAGGAATGCATGTACCTTATGAAAAGCAACTCCAGGCATATGAACAAGTTCGCCGCAGGGCAATAGAACGACTAGCTCCATATAAAAGGGATATAGTTAAATTATTATTTAATGAAGACATAGGCACTAACAAACTTCAAATATTGACGACAGAACCTAACCTTAACGAGGAAAACAATACAAGTTCTTTTGATAGGCTAGCAAACCTAGCTGCCAAAAAAGAGTATTTAAAGAAATTGTTAATAGAACGTGGTTTTGACTTATCCAGGTATGAAGTCAACAAGTATTTAGAGTCCATACCAAAAGATGATAGCTATGTAGACAGCCTTAAAGATAAAAGGATGACTATCTTTGTCAAGTCATTTTTAGGAAGTCTCAAAGAACCGATAAGCTATGTAGTTGTGAACCTAGAAAACGGTGAAAAAACAAAAATTGGTAGAGCTAACTTTATACATGGTGCAAAAGGAACTTCAGTGCAAGGCTCTCTTTACAAAGAAGTTTATTTAGCATCCACGGTAGATCGAGTTTTTTGGTTATTGCTAGAAACTTATCTATCAGATTTCGCCAAAGTAAAGTTAGACGAAGAAGAAGGATATATAAGCAAAGCATATATATCCGCTAGAAAATTCCTAGTACCTGCTATGCTGACTGTCACCTTAAATGGGAAGTGGAGATCGGATATTCCATTTGGGCCGAAAGATGATATGTCATACAGCGAAGTTGTAGACATTATCAAAAGTCGTTTACAGGAAAGTGGAATACCTAAACTCAGGTTTTCATTCAAATCTGAGACTTCACGTACTTAACAACTAAATATCTAGCTCTCAAATGCGATCGCCTGTAGTTAGACTCTGGAATTGATTGTTTTGAAAACAAATGGCGATCGCATCGATTTTACTATAATTGAGGAACGCCGTTAAAGAGCGATCGCCCCCAACCGACAATATATACTTATTTATATGTATTAATTTGTTCATGCTGATAGTACTTATGTGCTGCTAGAGCCATAGCCAAAAATCCCCAAAGAATCATTCCCATCACACTCAGCATTCCACTACTAATAATTAGCTGAGCGCAAGAACTTAGACCAATAGCACGGGCTGCACTGACAAAATTATCAAACCGAGCTTCACTATAGTTGCAGACACTCACAAGCAACAAAATTAATCCACCCATATAAGGGATAGCGCCAAACCAACCCAAGGTGAAAAACATATCTAAAATGCCACTATCAACTACAAAAACCTCAATTTTCCCGGTTTTTTCGTTTACCTTCCAAATATTTCCTAAACCGTTACCCAGTCCATTGGTAAGAGCTAAATTGAGGTTTCTGTCATAGTTTCCCGATCTATCTTTAAAGCTACTATCCTCTTGCAGATTGGTAAAACTTTCCATACGATCTGCCACAACTTCAGAAATTGGCTCAATCATTGTTAATGGTACAACACACATTGCCATCACCAGAATTATGGTGATTAAACGCATTTGAGTACGTGCCTTTACCGAAGTCAAAATCATCACTACCCCAAATAACCAACCGCCCCAGTTACTACGTGCTTGGGTAAGTAAAAACGACAAATAACCAAATGCTGAAGCGGGAAAAGTTAAAAAGCTTTGGCGGGTGGTGAACATTAACAATAAACCAGTTTGCAGCACAGTTGCATAGGGCCCAACTGAGTGCATTGTACTCCACACGCGCATCCCGAAGGGTACAGGATCTCCAGAACTGGTAAACAGTTTTGATTCTATCAGCCAATAACGATCCCACTCAGGAGCCACGACAAATTGATACACTCCATAAGCTCCTGTGAGTAACACGCACCAAAAAAATGTACGCTGGATATTTTGACGATAACTGGGATAATCTCGCCAGTTCATAAATAAGTGAAAAGCGAAGATGATGGGGCTAAGCCAGTCCAGCAAGCTGCGTGCTACAGGGATGGGTTGATTATAAATCATACCTACCAAAAAGCCATAGAATACCCCTAAAGCAGCCAAAATAAAAGGCAAGCCTCCCTGACGAGCAGCAGTAGGAAAGTATCGTAAAAAGGTGGCTATACTGACGAAAGAGACTAAATAAGGTGCTATGAGCATCTGACGGGTGGGATCCCAGCCAACTCGATAGTCAACTAAACGGACAACTAAAGGCGTGAGAAACCATACCCACCAGTTAAAGCCGATGTAAAGAATGGGATGGCGCAAGTATAAAAACACGGCGACAACGAGGGCTGCTGCTGGATAAATCAGACGCAGCATGGCAGCAAAACCCACAAAATAGCAGGCTATTGTCAATAGTACAAAGCCAAGGATAACTATCCAACCCTGTAGCGATCGCTCTTTAGGAGAGAAATGTGCTTGTAAAAAACTATTAAAAAGTATTTGATTGTAAACCATACCAATTTTAGATTTTGGATTTTAGATTTTTGAATTTTTAATTGGTAAATTTTTATAAAGATCCGTTTGTTTCCTATTCTCCATTCCCCATTTTCTACTATATGTCTGCCATGCTTGCCAACGCCCACGCCAAGATGTCAACCACTTTTTAGTTGCGAATTTGCCTTGGCTGGGTAAAAGTCTCAGCCATTGCACGAAACCAAAACTATCCCTTGTGCCCACTAATATGGCCCAAAGCAAAAATACAGCCCGGCGTAAAGGTGGTAAATGCTCTAGTAAAACTAAAGTTTCATTATGAACTAAATTAAGAAAGGCAATTTCATTAAAGTTGTGACGTTGGTCTTCATCAAAACGTTGTGCTGGATAGTGATCTACCGCAACACTAGGATCGTAAATCATCTTCCAACCAGCCCGCTTGAGTGCGAGGGTGAATGCCATTTCAAAGTGTACTTGCGCTCCTGTACCGCGCATCCGCTCATCAAAATGTAGTTGTCCAATGGCTTGTGTACGAAAACTCATGTTTACGCCCTTGAGAACATCGACTTCGCGGGGTTCTCCCACTCCCAGGTGATGGTTGCCAATTACACGCCCAAACCATTGCAACTTGCCAACCACCAGGCGGGAATCATCTTCAATTTTGGTGTCCCGGTGTATCCAATCACGCCCACCGACTCCACCAATGCAACTATCTGAAATAAAGTGAGCGTTGATTCGTTCTAACCAATCCCCATGAGGTGCAGCATCATCATCAGTAATGGAAAGAATATCTCCTTTGACTGCTGCTAGTCCGGCGTTGAGGGCTGCAACTACCCCCGGTTGTGTCACCTGAACAGTTTGCAATGGTAGGTTTTGCGGATTGAACTCTGCCAAGAATTGCCAAGTTTCAGTATCCGTATCGCGGACAACTACTATCACCTGATCAACTGGCTTAGTTTGTACCTGTAGCGCCAAAAGGCAGCGTGATAGATCTAGAGGACGGCGATAGGTTGGTATGAGAACGGTGTTCTTCATGCTTGATTAACTCCTCAAATAGATCCACATAGGTTTGTGCCATAGTTATCCAGCTATGTTGTTCTGCTACTGTGCGGGCTGCTTTACCCATGCATTCCATTAGTGAACGATTGCTTACTAAAGACAACAACGCCGCCGCCAAAACATCGATGTTGTCTGTGTCAGGCAAAACTATCCCACACTCCGGTGTGACGATTTCTGCACCGCCGGTTGCAGTGGCAGTAATTACAGGCAATCCAGAAGCAAGGGCTTCTAACAATACCAAAGTGCAAGCCTCGTATCGGGAAGGAAAAACAAATAAATCCACAGCCCGCATAATTTCGGCGATGTCACGACGGTATCCGAGAAAATGCACTCGTTCACTTAACCCTAAAGAAGCAGCTAGTTGTAGAAAAGGACTACCTTCAGTTGCACCCACCACCGCTAGATGTAAATCGGGAACTTTCACTAAGGCGTGCAGCACCGTATCTAAGTTCTTCCTAGTTGTGCGGATGTCTCCGGCAAATAAGGCTAAACTTACGTCTTTGGGTAGACCTAATTCTTGCCTAGAAGCTGTGCCTGGGGCAAATTCTTGTAAATCAACGCCATTAACAATCACGCGGATGCGAGAACGAGGTACACCAATATTGACTAATTCCTCGGCGACTTTCTCAGATACTGCGACAACGACTTTTGCTTTTTGGAATGCCTGTTTTTCCCAATAAGCATTTAATGCTGTATATAACCACTGGTAAAAGCCGTAAAAATCGCGGCGGATGCGGGAAATGTGAGCAGGCGATCGCAACCAAGAACTATGTACAAAATGTACGGCATTTATATCAGCTGCTGCTTTAGTAATTGCTCCATTGACTTTTATTAAATCAAATTCAGAGCGATGTTGATGTAACCAATCGCTACTTTTTTTACTAAATATGAAATTACGAATAAATTCCGTTGGGTAGTTTTTGACTGGGATTTGAATCCAGTTTACTTGAGGATTATTTTCTAGTTCAGGCGCTATTTTACTCGCTAACAATGTTAGTTTATGACCGCCTTGAATTGCTTCTTTAGCAACTTCATAATTGACTCGTCCTTGACCATCACCTTTTTTAAGTTTGTGTGTTATTATGCAAATTTTCATATCACTAATGATAAAGACTTTTGAGAAACTAACCACAAAGACACAAAGAACAAAGAAAAAATCAATTAATAAACTCTCTGCGCCTTTGCGCCTTTGCGTGAAAAAATTCTTTCTTATTTCGACACTCGTAGTAATTGATTAGCTAATAATCGGGGAGTAAAACTAAGAGTAAGTGCCGCTAGAGTTCGCAAGTTAAATTTTTGTTGACTCAATGCCTGCCAAAGATAGGGACGCGCTGCTGCTGTTTGTTGATTTCGTAGTAAGCCAATCGCTAAAGTTGTATGAGCTTCTAACCATTTTTGCTCAAAGTATGGCTGAAATTCCTTTAAACGTTGGTCTTGACTAAATATTTTATAGCAAAACATTTCGCTTTGAGCTTTGCGAATTTTTGCTTGAGCATCCTTACTCCCACTCAGCATAGTATCAGTTTGCTCATGGGTACGATATCGCGTTAATCTTTCTGGATAATAGTAAACACCATAACCAGATATACAGCAGAGGTAAGTTAAATATAAATCCCACATTCCACCAACTTCTGAGGGAATACTATCCCAATCAATAATATTATTGCGAATTACACAGGCGGCGGCTGTGGGTATGCTTTTATCTACTAAGCCAATTTTGTCAAAAGCTTGATAAACTCCTTGTGTCAGTTTGTCGCGCTTGTAAGCTTGTGTATTTTCTTCGGTGAGAGCATGATTAATTTTGCTTTGTGCATCGATGATATATTGGTCGCAAAAAGCAAGAATTAATTCGGGATTTTCTTCTAGAGGTGGAACTAACTTTGCTAAAAAGTCTTCGTTCCACATATCATCATCGTGGAGGCTAGCAACGTATTTACCTCCTGCCAATTTGAAGGCGTGCATTTGATTAGCTAGCATCCCAATATTTTGCTGTTGTCGCCAAAATCTAATGCGTTCATCGCCAAAAGATTCGACAATTTTTTGAGGATTTTCGGGGCTACAATTATCAGAAACAATGATTTCGATATTTTGATAAGTCTGTTGAATGGCGCTAGCGATCGCCTGTTTCAAATACTCTGGTCGATTATAAGTGGGAATAATAACACTAACCAGTGGTTGATTTAATTGATTATACTCAATCATCTTTTCTGCACTATCACTAATCTTTACCAGATTTACTGATTTTTTGATTGCTTAATCAAACTTTTAAATAAGTTTAAAAAAGCTGAGTACTGCTCTTGTGTGAGCATACAAATTAGCGCTTGCATCCCCTATTAAATTCAATAACTTAGATTGTTTGGTAATTTGATAATCAGGTATATCAAGCATTCCTTGTGATTTAGCATATTGACGACATGCTTCCCAATCAAATTTCCAAATATCTTCCATCCAAAAGCGGCGCATTCCATATTTATGAAAGTAACGAAGAACTTCAAAATCGTAATAATAATATTTTTGTTTGATAATTGTATGCATATCAATTCCCTGTTCTTCCCAGCCTGCAAACCATTCATTAGGTGCAGTTTCGACTTTACCAAGCTTCAAATAATCTTGTTGGGAAGTGTAGCGAGTCCGTCTACCAATGGCATTACTGACTCCCAAAACATTTTCGATAACACTGTACATCCGAATTTTGGAAGCATGTGCATCTAAACGAGTCACGGCATAGTGCAAGACTTTGATATCATGAATATGCAATCTCGTAGCATATTCGGGCATTGGAATTCTCACACTATGAATAGATTGTGGCTGATGTTCGGCTCCGTCATCAACATAACCAAGGGGTGTAAGAATTCCAGTTCTGATACATTGATGGGTTGTGACAAATAAATCTGGCTTTTCAAAAAATAATACTGTTCCTGGCTTGGCTTTGAGCATTGCTTGCCAGCTTTGAGTTTTGATTGCGTTAGCAGCTAATATTTCATCAGCATCTAAAGCCAAGATAATTTTATGTTCTGATATTAAATCTCTTGCGGTCTTAATCAACAACAACTGTCGTTCTGCTTCGTTGAATTTCTCTGACTTATTTTCAATCAAGATAACTTTGGGATATTTTTTACAAATAGCCTGACTGCCATCAGTTGAGTTTTGGTCAGCAATAATAATGTAATCAGCAAATTGACTAGTCACAGATAAGAAGCGGTCTAAAATCCAAGCTTCATTTTTTACAGGAGTAATGACTACAATTTTCGGTGTTGAGCTTTCCATTGTTAATTTTGATATTTCAATAAATAAAAAGTATGTATTAGAGATTAGGGATTAAATAAATTCTTTCCCAGTCCCCATTCATTGTCCCTAATCCCCAATACCCAGTCCCCTATCTAGCATGAAACTCAGCAATAGTTTGTTCGTAAATTTTTTCTAGCCGACCGACATGAACGTCAATAGTAAATTCTTGGTCAAACCAAACTTTACCTTCTTCACCCATGTTTCGGCTTTTTTGATAGTTTGAGGCTAGTTCATTAATAGCAGCAGCTAACTTCGGAATATCATTTGATGGGACAAGGATACCTGTTTCACCATCTCGCAGATGTTCTGGAATTCCTCCAACTGCACTAGCAATTACAGGTCGATAACGTGCATAGGCTTCCAAAGTTACTAGACCGGCTGGTTCAGGCCAAACGCTAGGAAAAACCACAGCAAAGCACTGTTGATAAAGTTCTTCTAACTTCTCGCCGTGACACCAACTATGCCAAGTAATGCGATCGCTTAACTCCATCTGATGTGCTAATTTTTCCATAGTTGGCTTACCCCAACCATCACCAGCTATATCAAGATGGATTTGTGAGTCGGTTTTTGCTAAAGCTTTAATTAGCCATTCAATGCCTTTATAAGGAACAATGCGACCAGCAAACAAAATCCGCTGTTTTTGATGAATTTCCCTAGTTAAAGGTGTCGTAGGACTGTTGGGTGGTTGCACACCACAACGAAGTGTAAACACCCGTTGAGGTGATAAACCACTCATAATGATTTGCTGACGCACATAATCACTATTAGCAATTACCGGAATTTTGAGTTTTTTGAGTATTTCCAAAGGCTGGTAAGCATTCCACCAGTCTTGAAGAATATTTTGTGGTCGGCGGCTACCACAACCATCTATTAAATGTCCCCAGGTACATCCTAAAAAATTCATGGGGCGATCGCAAACTCTGTTACGATCTGCTAAATACTTAGTACCACTAGGACAGTAACTAGAATGATTGTGTAAGGTAAATATTGCTGGACATTCTGAACGCAGATCCATTAACATATCTGGATCGTGAATGTGAAGCAATTCAAACTGCCTCTGATCAACATTTTTTAAATCAGTGATGGTGGTATCGCTCACACCTGGAATTTGAGAATGTACCAACGAAGCCACATAAGTTTCAATCCCACCACCGCCACTAATATCAGCATTAGTGCAGTGAGAAATCATTTTTTTATTAACTACTTGATAACTCATATTTCATTGTACCTTTGCGCCTTTGCGTCTTTGCGTGAGGCAAATTTATATTTTCAATTAGTTGATTAATCCTTGACTTCTAAATATTTCTTCTAAGGTTTGTTGGTAAACCTCTTGAGTTTGTTGTTTAGCTGTGAATCTAGCAGATTTACCCATTTCTTGGCGAATTGCTTCATTATCTGCCAAAAATAAAAGTTTATCTGTCATGACTTGAATGTCTCTAGGAGGCACAACAAAACCATTCACTTCGTTTTCGACTAAATCAGCAGCACCACATTGAGAAGTAACAATTACAGGCAATCCACAAGCCATCGCTTCTAATGCCACTAAGCCAAAACCATCTTCCACAGAAGGTAAAACTAAAACAGAACATCTGCCAAATACTTCTGTCGGATCGACACGGCTAAAATCCCAGAATTCTTGTTTAATATTGGAATGTTTACTTAAGGTATTTTCCATGAATATCCGCAAGGCGCGGGTTGAAGTACCTCCAACTATTAATAGTTCAGAATTAGGAATCTCGGCTTTGATAAAAGCATCAACTAAGTAAGGTACTCCTTTACGAGGTTCAATTGTTCCCACATAAAGAACTCTAAATACTTCATCCTTATTAAGGGTAGGACGAAATCTATTTGTATCTACAAAAGGTGGGAGTACTGCAACTTGATTTGGTGCAAATCCAGCTTGAATAAAACTTTGTTTTGCCACCTCTGAAAGTACAACGATTAAATCAGCTTGTTCACACTCTCCTAAAAAGCGTTGCAGCATTATGGGATTCATCGTCGCTACAGTAGGTTCAGAGAGAAATTGCATCTCTTGCTGAATTTGTTGCTGCATGAAAGGGAGATAATTATTGAGGCAATATAGCCAAGCGATCGCTCCTTTTTGTTTAGCAGTTTGAAAACCTAAATTCGTTTGTCCTGCTACCCCCATAATTAAGTCGCAGGATTGGGATTTCAGGTGTTTACTTACCTGGTTATCAAAATATAAATCACTCAGCAGTACGGCTAAATCATTGCGACGACGTAACACAGGAGTAGCTAACAATCTGCGACTCCATTGTGAAGATCCTAAAGGATGAACAGGAAAACTAGTTTGAGGTTTTTCTTCACCAGAACACAATACAGTTAAATCTGCTAACTGACTTAAACCTGTTGCAGCATTTGCTAAACAACCTCCCTGTCCTCCTTTACCAAAACCTGTATTACAAGTAAGAGTAATTTTCATCACTGTAAATTAGTAATAGTTGACTCAAATATTGCTAGGTTTGATCAGAAATACGCTCGTCAGAGACTTGATCAGGAAGATTCTTAATAAATTTTTCAATAATAGGTCTGCCTGTCAGGTATTTTTCCGTAGCGATCGCTATTCTATCAAGTATAATTAGTAAGAATTTTTCACTAATCCATATTGCTGATAGTTTGGCTTTCTTTTCCACTCAACTAAATACTGTTTATAAAAATTGATAATGTGGATAAGTTCCCATTCTTTTGGCAGCAATCCTTCTGATTTTAATGGCTGTCGCCATGTCTTAAAACGCCAAAAACCAAAATTAATTAAGCACTTGAGCAACCGTAACCTGGGAAAAGATATCTGGGTATGATCCCAGTGATGTGCAAGATAAGCTGATGTTTGTCCAGCCTTTCGTGCAGCATTAATCAGATGCGATCGCAGTAACCTAGACTCGTCAAAATGGTGTTCTACAACCACGTCTAAAGCTGAAGCAATTCGGTATCCAGCTTGCAGGATTTGCGCTGTGAATAATGTATCGTCACCATAACCTATTGCTCCTGCACCGAGTTCAGTATCAAATCCAGGTATTTTAACTAAAACTTGTTTCAAAAATCCCATATTGGCTCCTACTAAAAATTGAGGAGCATCAGGATCAATAAACTCTGAAGATGCAAAAAATGCACGATGAATAGGCTGCATCCATTCTCTATCTAAATGTGGTGCAATTTTCACACCGCCTGCAACAGCTTCGGCTGTTCCAGATAAAATAGGCGCACACATTCCCTCAATCCAATTGTGCGGTAGTCGAACATCATCATCTGTAAACAAAATAACCTCTCCCCGTGCTGCTGTAATACCAGCATTACGAGCTTTTGATAAACCACGCTGGAGTTCGCTAATATAGCGAACTGGCATATTTGGCATAGAAAAAGATTGGATAATTTCAGCAGTGCGATCGCTCGACGCATTATCTACTACAACCAATTCACATGATAAGTTTTCTGGTACATGCACTTGCGCCAATGATTCTAAAGTCTGACGCAAACTTTCTGCACGGTTACAAGTGCAAATCAAAATTGAAACAGAGTTAGACTGGAATTCTAATGTCATAGTCATCAATAATTTGAATTAAAAAGGTAAGAATTCAGTACCCAGGAGTCAGAAGTCAGAATTTATAAGGAGTTTAGTATGATTTGGATATTCATTCATCAAATCTTCTTCAGATTCTTTAACTATTCTGACTCTTGAATACTTACTAAAAAAACATTGAAATGAAGTTAATTAATGTTGCATTTGGTGATATTTCCAGAGCTTGCCTTTTTGCTCTAGCAACTCTTGATAACCACCTTGTTCTACAATTCGTCCCTCTTCGAGGACAACAACTTTATTAGCTCGGACAATAGTCGATAAACGGTGAGCGATCGCAATTACTGTTCTACCTACCGAAAGCTTTTCTAAAGACTCTTGAATTAACCGCTCAGTCACAGAATCTAAAGCGCTTGTAGCTTCGTCCAAAATCAGAATTTCAGGGTCGCGTAGTAAAGCACGAGCGATCGCAACTCGTTGGCGTTGTCCTCCAGATAAGCGCACGCCTCGATCTCCGAGTTGTGTATCAAAGCCTTCTGGCATTTCTTCAATAAATTCCAGTGCATTTGCTAGTCGTGCAGCTTCTCTAATTTCTGCTTCCCGCGCTCCTGTTGTACCATAAGCAATATTATTCCAGACAGAAGTGTTGAAAATAAATGTATCCTGACTGACAACTGCAATTTTTTGCCGCAATGAATTGATGTCAAATTCTCGCAAATCAACTCCATCAATCAGCACATTACCTTCTGTTGGATCGTAAAATCGGGGAATTAAATCTATTAGTGTACTTTTCCCTGCACCAGTTGCGCCGACTAGGGCTGTTGTCTTGCCATTTTCAATGCTAAGGGTAATATTATTTAGCACTAAATTCTTAGGTTCATAGCCAAAATCCACAGAGACTAAATCAATTGAATGTTTTAACCCAGTAAATTTAACTTTCCCGTTTGGTAAATATTTTTTATTGTCAGTTCTCACAAGCTCTTTAATATTATCTGCTGCTCCTTGTAATGTACTCAGGTGCGCTCTTGTCCCATTAAAATCTTGAACAATTGGTACAACTCTAAATAGTACAAAGAAGAAGGTTAGTAAAGAAGCAATTTCTAGATTTCCATTGATTACAAAAACAGTAAATGCAAAAATAATCATTCCAATCAGAATTGTACTAGCTATACCTTCAGCTAGTGGTCTGACCATTGCCCAGGTTAATACAACTTTTGTCGCAGTGGTGACTACTTTATCACTAGCTTGATAAAAACGCTGCCGCTCAAAGTCTTGAGTAGCAAATGCTTGGACTGTACGAATTCCATTAATAAATTCTATTGCTGTTGAGGTAAAGTTACCGTTAGCAATTGAAGTACTAAAACTCGTTTCTCTAGCTTTGGCATTCAGCGTTGATAAGCCCACCCCCACAAGTGTAAATAGAAGGAAAGAAGTGATTGAAAGTTGCCACGACAGCAAAAACATGGAGATAAAGTAGACGGTAGCAGTCATTGCTCTAGTCATCAAAAATGCTGAACCACTGAATAACTGCTTGACCCTTTCAATTTCAGTTGTAATAGTATTAATCAGTTCGCCAGAACGAGTTTTGGCGAAGTAACTAAGTGGCAATCCTTGTAACTGTTCAAAAATTCGCTTACGCAGGCGATCGGCTAAATAGAGTTGAGTGATTTCTGTGTATACCTGTGCTAAGTAATTGAAGCCAGCACGCATCCAGGTACTTAATAAAATCAGCAGAGATATTCGATATAGTCTATTAATTGCTGAAGCGTCAGCAGCTAAAAACCAAGTATCAAACCAACCAAAGCCTGTGCGAATTGGTGCAGCATTATGATTAGTTAAGCTTTGCAAAAACGAAAGTAAAAAACCAATGCTTAAGCCCTCAAAAGTTGCTGCCATAAAAGAGAAGAACAAAGCCAAAATAGCAACTTTACGAAAGTAACTAAATTCTCGCAATATAAAATAATTTTTTTGCCAGAAATTTGTAGTCTTGAATAAATTCCAGAGTGGTTGATAAATGTTAAAAATCATGAGTATTTGTTACAATATTTGGGCTATTTACACAGATATCTACAGATAGATATGTAGGTTGGCAGAAATAAAGCTAAGGGACTTCCAAGTAAAAAACTATCCTACCGTTCAAGTCATCAGGAGCCAGTGCGTTGGACGGCTCTGCCGGCTTGAAGCAACTGGCGTTCAACAGTCAACAACTTCAACCGAGATAATTTATTTCTGGGAGTTCCCTAACTAGTTAGATCTGTCATTAATCATTTGGATTTACAAATAACAAATGACTAATGACTAATGCTAAAGATTAGAATCTGCCTGTACTTACCATGAACTTGTAATTAGTGCTTGTTGATTAGCATGGTATTGTTCTTTTAAACTTAGCTGTACTGCATCTTCTAAAGTGTAAGAACAAGAATCTATCAAACTCATTTCACCCCGCAGCACATTCCATAATTGTGGTAGACCCTCCAAACCGTATTTACACATCAAATACCCCAAGGGTGTAATATTATGGTTTGCAGTTGTATGAAATTTAATTGCCCGAAAAAGTTTACCCTGTTTTCCAACGTACCACTCATAAGCAAAAAGTGATTCTGGCGAGTAAACCTGTGTTAGCACAACCAATCCCAGGATTAATGGACTGACTAAAACTAACAATACTAAAGCTGTAATCCACTCAATTATTTGTTGCAACCACCTCCAAGGTTGGCTACCTTGTTTAGACAATTGATTACTTGAAGATAGACGGACAAATATTGGCTTATGAGCTTCCTCACAAGCCTCAGCCCAAAACCGTAGTGAAGCTTCACCCAGTTTTGCATCTATATTCACTAAATTTACTGGGGAATTTTTCAAGCATTTTACTAACATTTGCTTGTTATCAACACAAGGCAAATATGGCTGTTTAACTTGAGCGTTATACTTGCTAGACTTCACTAAAAGCTGACCTTGCCGCCACTGGAGTGTGCAGTATGGTGAAGGATTATCTTGGTATTCTGGGGTTGCTGTATGGTAATTCTGTAGAGCCGGAATTATTGAGATTGTCATATGTCTTTGGATTTACACAATAGTAAATTGCTGAGGTGATATCAAAGGCTATTAATGCCAAAGACTTCGATCCAAATCTTGTTTTGTTGCCAAAAGCTGTAGATAATTGCGTGCAAAACTATACCATTTTTACTTGTCTGAAGGACAAGTACACATCTTTTGGAATTCTGCTGGTTCAAGATGTACAAACGACAGACATACTAAGTAGATAGCCAGCTAAAAAACTAGATGGAAAGCTTGCTGGAAAACTGGGGTTTCTATATGGAGATTATGGACGGTGTCGAGATGCAGAGGAAAGTCACCCAATTGTTTTATTACTCCATAGCTCCATGTCTACATTTAGTTGCGTTTGTTTAACTATTGTTTCGATAAATTTAACAAAACGAGTCTACTTTTACCTTTGAACTGTTTGGAACGAGTTTCACTATTAAGGATATAAGACTCTGGGTAAATAGCTATATACCCAAACAGATTCTTTATTTACTCTTTAAATAGTAAATGCTTTATTCAGATAATTATAAAGTTATTATAAATATACTTAATTAACAATGCTTATAACATGGCTAAATTTTACCACAAAAACGTTTATTAATTACAAATAAGATAATTGGGAATTAGAAATTGAATGTAGGGGAGCCAGTGCGTTGCGGTGAGGGGGTCGCAGTCTTGAACGCCACATCCTCCACTTGGGGAGACCCCAAGACCGGAGTGGCTCCGGTTTCCGCCGATTGCGACCCCCCGAACCCGAAGGGAGGTTCCCTCCGTTGAAGCAACTGGCGTTGCGTTGTCGCGCAGCGCAATGCACCGCCAACAATTCAAGGTGCGTTATCTGAAGTCCGGTTATATCATGTCCGGGTAATTAGTTATGTTTCCCACAGTCGTTAAACCCCACCCCCAACCCCTAAGAGTCAACGGGGAGGGGATGCAAAGCATAGCTTTGGTGGGGTGGGGTTCTTCGGTTTTAATAAGTAATCAAGCGGACATGATATTAATCAGTTATGTTTCCCACAGTCATTGCACCCCACCCCCAACCCCTAAGAGTCAACGGGGAGGGGATGCAAAGCATAGCTTTGGCGGGGTGGGGTTCTTCGGTTTTAATAAGTAATAAGCAAAGGACATTATATTAGCCTACGGCATAACACACCCTACTTAGTTCTATCATGCAAAATAGTGATAAATAATATTTTTTAAAATGCCTGTAACAGCCTTATTAAAAATACTTTTAATCTCAAATCCCAAATCTAAAATTGGTATAAAAAATATGTGCGATCGCACCTCTCAAGACGCGATCGCACTATCACTAAAAGATGAAGTAAGTAGCAAGGTTGTACAACCCTCTCCCCTGCTACACTAACTATTTTTCCACCGCTTGCGGCAGGGCGAAACGGTATTGCTTGGGATACTGTACATAGGTGGTGCCAGAGTTAGATACACCATTAGCCACAACCCCAATCAAATTTAACTTGCTGAGCATATTTGTAGCTTGAGTCAGCTGAGTTCGAGTCACTCTACCAATGCTTGCTGCTAGTACCACGCTACGACAAGATGATGCTGTGAGTATGGCATCCACCAAACCGAGAACCGGCGAAGCGTCTATCAGTACCAAATCATAGTTATCCTCAAAAGCTGCCATCAATTGCATCATTCTGGGTGAACTCAACAAATTTGCAGGATCGGCAGGTCTTGGGCCAGCGGTCAAAATATCGATGTAAGCTGAACCTAAAGATTGAATACCAATCTGATTAGGTAAAGTAATATCACTAGCCAGTAGAGTTGAAAGCCCCTGTTCATTGGGCAGATTTAGCTGTTCATGGAGACTAGGATCGCGTAAGTTAGCATCAATCAGTAATACCCGTTTGTGTAAACGAGCAGCACTCATTGCCAAGCCCAATGCTAAAGCTGACTTACCCTCGTCTGATAAAGCTGAAGTGATCATCAAAGATTTCAAGCTAGAAACAGTATTCAAAAGCTCAATATTTTTGTAGATCAAATCCAGCGATTCCCAACGTGGGGGAGATTGTAATACTTCAATTGTCCAAGGAGCCAACACTTCTGGCTTACCAAAAGGCAATTTGATTACTGAATCTCTGGTTCTGGCAGGTGGTAACTTGGGAGTCGTACCCAACAAAGGTAAGGCAACCTGCTTCTCTAACTCGGCAGTGGTATGAACAGCATCATCCGCAGCTTCCCGAATGAAGGCAGCAACACCTCCTAACATTAACCCGACTACTGCACCCAACAACAGATTCTGCCTCATGTTGGGGCCTAATTGTGTCCCTATTTGCGGTTCTTCCACAACTTCCCAATTAAAACCACCTTTAGCAAGTTCCTGGCGCAATTGCTGTTCTGCCCGCAACAGTTGCTCTAACCTTTCACGGCTAAATTGCAACTGTGGCAAGATGCGATTGTAATAAGCTAACAAAGGCGGGAAGCGTTTGATTTCAACACGCAGTTGACTTTCTTTCTGTGCCAAAGTTTGATCGCGGGCACTTAAAGCGACTAAAGATGTCTGCGTTTCTACTAGCTGACTAGCAAGGGCGAGGTCAATTTGACCAAACTGTCCTTGTTCAAGCAGAGGCTCTTTAGAGGCAAATACATCAGCAGACTGTACACCTAAAGTCCTGCCTACTTCTTGTTGTAGTAATTCTTTCTGGCTTTGAAGTTGTTCTTTAAGCTTTTGCACGCTGGGAGTTTCATCTGTGAAACGCAAGCGTTCTTGAGCTAGCAACAACTCTGTTTTTTGGATTTCGTTGAGTAAGCCTTGATAACGAGTAGACTGACTCAGACGAGAAGCAACTAAAGCATTTTGTGGAGAGCGATTAAGTTGTTCTTGCAAAGATTTTTGCCGCGCCAAAGCTTCTTCATACTCAGAACGAGTTCCACGGCGTTCTTGCTCAATCTTGTTCAAACCTTCCTCAAGCAATTTTGCCTGTGACTCTGGGTCGATTAAATTTTGGTTTCGGCGAAATCGTTGGAGATTTGTTTCAGCTGCGTTTACTTCTTCACTAGCTTTACTCAACTGTTCTCTGATGATTTGCAGACCTTTTTGTAACCGCAAATCCTGCTGTTGTTTGTTATATTCCACATAGACTTGCCGAATGGCAGTGAGAACTTTTTGTGTTTTTTCTGGGTCTTCATCGGTATAGTCTGCTTGGAAAATCTTGGTAGCAACGTTGTCTTCTTTTGTCCTTAATTGATTTAAGACGAGAGTATTTTTAATCTCTCCTACAGTTATGTCCGGATAGTCGGATTTAAGTTTATCAACTGCCTTTTGAATCAGTCCTGAACTTTGCATCAGATTCAGTTGGGTGGCAGTGTCTATCTGCACATCAGGCTCTGTAAACTGACTTTCTACCCCAGTTCCTTCTTTTTTACCTTGATAATTAGGTTCTACTAGCAACTGCATTGAGCTTCTGTAGGTAGGCTTTGTTCTAGTAGTTATAAAGGCCGCGATCGCGATTGAAGTGATCAATACTGCTAAGAACCAAGGAAATCTGCGAATAAATACTGCAAACAGTTGTCCGTAACCAGGTTCTGGTTCAGAAACTGAATTTACACTGGGATTTAGACTAGTTTGAACCACGTTTATTATCCTTATGGGCGAAACGCTCCGCGAACAGCTAACAAATCACATGCATGATTAATAGATGCTACAGGCTTGGTCAATAACTTGCTCAACTTTACTAAAAAAGACTTGTTCCGAAAAATTATTCACTGCATGATTACGAATATTTTCATAATCCCAAGCGATTTGTCCGGACTCTAGTAGTGCAGCTTGCAAAGATTCAGGTGTTTGTCTTTTAAAAAACACTCCTGTCTTGCCATGTATTTGAGTATCCAAAACCCCACCTGCACCATAAGAAATTACTGGTGTTCCACTAGCATTTGCTTCTACTGGAACTAATCCATAGTCTTCTAAGGCTGCAACTATGACGGATTTCGCTTTAGAAAACAAGTCTTTGCGTTTTTTATCGCTGACATGTCCTAAGAATTCTATATTATCTAATGCTTTAGATTTTAAGCGTTCTTTTTCTGGGCCATCACCTGATATTAATAATGGCCAGCCCAGCCAATTAAAAGCCTCGACAATGATATCAAGACGCTTGTAACTGATCATTCTGGCTGAGGCTAGATAATATTCATCTTTTGTATCTGAAAAAACAAAGTTATTGGTATCAATTGGATAGTTAACTACAAATGCTTGTTTACCATAAATACTTTGAATACGACGAGCAACAACGCTGGAATTAGCAATATAAAGGTCAGGTTCCTGTGCATATTTCAGGTCTACCTTTCTCATGACTTGGAAAATCTTATCGATTAAAGGTGCAAAATATCTATAATCTCCATATTCCCTTAAATAAGTTGCTGTATCCCACAAGAAACGGGTAACATTATGGCAAAAACAAATGTGTTGTGCATCCGGGCGTTTTCGTACTGCTTTGGCAAAGCTGGTGCTACTGCTGACAATCAAATCGTAGTCTTGCAAATTCAGAGCGCGAAAGGCAGGAAAATACAAAGGAGCCATCAATCTAAAATATTTTGCTGCGCCGGGAATTTTTTGCAAGCAAGTCGTTTTCACTATCCGATCACTCAGATCAATGGTTTTTTGCGGATCATATAAAGAGGTAAAAATATCCGCTTGCGGGTAGCGCTTACAAAGCAATTCAAATACACGTTCAGCCCCACCGCGCTGGGTTAAATAATCATGGACTAAAGCAATCTTCATATGAGCAATATTATTTATTCAGAGATTAATCACGAAAAAAATCCTAGTAGTTCGTTGCTTGTAGGGTGGGCATTGTAATGCCCACCCTACTTTTTTGGTGCAATATTAAGACTCCTATTTTAATTTTGAAATACATGTATGGTGGGCAAAGCCCTACTTTTTTGGTGCAATATGTGTGATATTAACCAACCACTGCCAAAACTTTTTCTGAAGCAAAGTAAGCATTTTGCTCGGCTCGGAGTTGGTCACAAAGTCTACCAGAAGGCAACTCTACATCATCATAAGTCAGGACTTGATCGCGAGGAATATCTCGTTTGAGGCGGCATCCTTCAGCTAAACCCATTGGTAAAAGTTTTTGCTGTTGCACAATGTCAGAATTTTCACACTGTCCATAGGTCATGTAGTAGCCAATACCATCGAGGGTTTCTCCTGCTTTCAGGTCGATTTTAGCTGTGGTGACTACATCTACTAACGGGCCTGCTATGGGAGCCATCACAGCATCACCAAACAGTACAGCACGAGCAACAGACAGTGGGACTTCAAAATGACAGAGGTGATAAGGAGTATAGAAACTATACAGGGGGCCTTCACCTAACTTGTATAAATTGAGGTAGTGGCGTTGCTTGGGGTCGTCGTGAGTCGCAAATACAAACACGCCGGGGCCTGGTTTTGCACCAACTACATAATCAACAATGCCGCCCAGCTGCTTGAGTTGTTCAACATCATACATGTGGGTCATTTCATCAACATGACCGGTGAAGTCATATCCCAACATTCCCCGCTTGGCAACTTTCATCCCTGTGGCGTTGGCAACGATCGCCTGCTCAAAGGATATTTTTGTGCCATCGGCAAAACTTGTCACCATGTGAGCCTTTTGACCCCAACGCTTAGCAAATGCTTCCTGGGTCGTAGGATTGCGATAGGGGTCTTGGAGTCCTTTAATGTTACCGCACAACAGCGGAATCAGACCAATACTTTTGACAAATCGGTAAAGATTCATTTCCACCCCTGGCTGGTCGCCATCACAGGCGGTGAGAATCACTCCTGCTTTGTCAGCATAGACTTTGAGGATGGGGCCGATAGTACCGTCGAGTTCAGCATTCATCATAATTACATGCTTGCAATGAGCGATCGCTTCCATGACGATATGAGCGCCAAATTCAACTGCGCCGGTGACTTCAATAATGGCTTCGATACCAAGAGCGCGGCAGAGTAAATTAGCATCTTCGGTGACTGCATATTTACCAAGAGCGATCGCATCTTCTAATTCGCTGGTGGTTGTCACAACTTGCATATCCTCGATTCCCGCTTCTGAATAAGCTCTTTTAGCGGCTTCTATGTCACGGTTGAAGATAGCAACTAACTCCATTCCCGGAACCGAATTGATAATTTGATTGGCAATACCTCGACCCATAAAACCAGCGCCAATCATCCCCACTTTGATAGGATTACCTGCTGCCGCGCGTGCTTGTAAAGCTTTATCAATAATAATCATTAACTAATTTCCTCTATTTATTATCTAGTGCTGAATGCTGAAGCGCGGAGTTAGGAGTTCTTTCTCCCTCATCTCCCCTGCTCCCCTGCTCCTCTGCTCCCCTGCTCCCTCATCTCCCCTGCTTTTTCATACAGTTACTTCTACAGGATCTGGAGTGCCAATAAGAATGGTTTCTAACAACGGCCAATTTAAATCCTTTTCAGAAATTACTGTCACTTCCAATGGCCATTCAATGTTAAAAAATGGGTCATCATAGCGTAGACCACGCTCATATCCTGGTGTATAAAATTCACCTACTTGATACACTACTTCAGTTTCATCTGTGAGTGCTTGATAGCCGTGAGCAAACATTTCTGGCACATACAAAGCGCGACGATTTTCTGCGGTTAATTCTACACCGATGTGTGATAAAAATGTAGGTGATTCAGGACGCATATCAATAATTACGTCATAAATAGCACCTTTAGTGCAGCGAATTAATTTTGTTTCTGCTGCTGGAGTAAGTTGATAGTGCATTCCCCGCAGTGTACCTTTTTTGTAGTTGAAAGAAAGGTTACATTGGGCAACTATTGGCTTTAAACCTTGTGCTTCAAATTCTTGAGCGCAGAAAGCACGAGCAAAAAAACCACGGTGATCTGGTTTTTCTTCTAAGTCAATGATGAATGCGTCTTTGAGTTCTGTAGAGGTAAAAATCATGAATTTCGCCGAGATGAATGTTGAGTACAGAAAATAATTAGCAGTTGCTTAGTATCTACACCAGAAAACTCACTAAACAGGAATTTTAACTACATCTGGTCTGGCATATGTATGATCCCAATATTGCGTACAAAGTTCTGGTCGTTTGGGAGGGTTGGCGGTGTAAACAAAAAATAATGCTGACCTTTCTTGTGAACGCAAAGTACCATGATGTAAAGCAGTTCTGGGGTCTGTAATAATAACTGTACCCGCTGGGCCTGGGCAAGATTTCCAAGCTGATTTGGGAATGATTTTTTTTAGTTGTTCATCATTGATACCCAAATATCCGGACTGCCATAGCTTGTAATCAATTTGATAAGAATTGAAAGCGGGGAAAGAGGTTAAAGATACCGGAATGTATTCAAAAGGCCCCTGTTCTTCTTCTACATCGGTCAAGTAAATGATGACTTTAACCATTTTGCGGTCTTCAGAATCTTTATGCCATAACAAGGTGCCAAATTGATTTTGATTGGGTAAATCTTTACGGAGATGTACACCTTGAAAAGCGACGGGAAGACCGATGTAATTTTCAATGATGTTGAGGAGTCTTTTTTGACTTCCCCAACTAGCAAATTCTGGTAAATCTGTAACTGTAGAAATTTGCGGCAAGTTTTGGTTTTGGTTGGTATCGGCTGCTAACATTGTAGTCAATTGACTATTAGCAGCCTGGAGTAATTCTGAGTTAGATGGTAATCCTAATTCGGTGAGTGTTGTAACGTAAACTCCCTCTTTTTTAAGAGTATCAAGAATCAGGCGATCGCGTCCTTCCAAGACAGGTAAATTTTTCTTATGCTGCCAAAGTGCTAATCTATAACCTAACTCAGAATTCAATGCCGATATTTTATCTTCAATTATTTTCAGCACAGCATGACTACCTTAGTTCATTAAGATGGGTGATGTCCTGACTTTGACTTCATTGGATTTTCTATAAAACTCTGGTTTCGGATATGTATCATCCCAGAAGTGTGTACAAAGATGTGGTTGCTTGGGGGGGTTAGCAGTGTAGGCAAAAAATAGTGTTGACCGTTCTTGAGTCCGAAGAGTGCCATGATGTAAAAGTTTTCTCGTATCAGCAATAATCACTGTACCTGCTGGCCCTGGACATGGTTTCCAAGCTGATTTGGGTACAATTTGATTTAGCGTTTCATCGTTGATTCCTCCTGAGTTTTTAATTTTGTGCTTAATTCGGTAATAATTAAGTTGATGTATGGAGGTATGATGCAATGGCACGTATTCAAAAGGCCCATGCTTTTCTTCTATATCATGCAGGTAGACGATGATTTTTACGACTCGACGGTCTTCTATATCTCTATGCCATAGCAGTGTGGCAAACTGGTCTTTATTGGGGAAATCTTTGCGTAAATGTACACCATGATAGGCAACAGGAAGACCAATATAATTTTCAATGACATTGAGTAGCCTTTGTTCTTTTCCCCAGTTATAGAATTCTGGTAATTCTGTAACTATGCAAATTTCCGGCGGATGTTCATCTGATTCGCTGTAGTTATTTGTTCCCATACTTGGTAATAAACTGTTAGCAGCATCAAGCAATTGTGGGGTAGAATTGAATCCCAATTCTGCAAGATTTGTAATATAAATGCCTTCAGTTTTAAGAGAGTCAATAATTACGCGATCGCGTCTTTCTAGTGCAGGTAAATTGTTGGCATGTTGTAAAAGTCTAGCTCTATAATTTAACTCATAGTTAAGTGAAAAAATTTTATCTTGAATGCTGTTAACCATAAAATAAAAGCCTTATTTTGATTTATCGATTTAGGGAGCGATCGCTATCATGTCGAGAACGTATTTCTTCGGCTGATACTTCATTTAATTCGGAAAATTTCAACTCTTTAAAAGCCACGATATCAAAAGCTGAAATGCTGACTAAAGCCAAAAAAGGAACTACTGTCTTAATGGCAGATACCGGCCATCTTCTCAAAGCACCTAAGAAAACTTTCCAGCTAACATCTTTGGAATTCTGTAAAAGCATCCGCCTACAAAAATGCTTAGAATATCCATTTTCCTCAAGTTTTAAAATAACTTCAGGTATGTGTTTGTATTGCATTAATAGTGCTGACTTTGGCTCTTTCTGCCAATAACTCACACCAATAATACATTCTAAATAAGTCTCTTTTGTGACAATTACAGTACCATGAGCAGCACAATAACCTGCTAAATATGCTAAAGATATCCAGTTATTGGCGGCATCTGGCCAAATTTGCAAAGCACGTTTTACTAGGTCAGTACGGTAGATTGTAGCAGTGAGAAAAATAACTGCACCGACACTTTTGGAAAAACAATGTTCAAATATAGCTTTGCCATTACCAAAAGCTTCTTCAGCGTCAGCGTCAAACCAGCGGTTATCGGCTATTGTCGGTGGATGTACGGCTTCACCAGTAATTTTATTTCTTCCAGAAAAATTGAGGAATATTAATGATAAATCTTCATGTTCTTTGATTTTATTAACTACATAAGTAATGGCTCTATCCTGAATTGGGTCATCATCGCCTATTGTCCAGACATATTTTGTTGTTGCTGAATTTAGGCAGTACATAATATTTCTCATAACGCCTAAATTTTCCGGATGTTTATTGATTTTAAAAGTGAAATTACTAAGATGATTTTGCCACTTTTTAATTATCTCTTGAGTATTATCAGTAGAACAATTATCAGAAACTAAAATCTCGCATTCAGATTCAAAGCCTTTGATAGCTTGAGCCAGCCATGCTAACTGTTTATCCAGTAACTCGGCACGATTGTAAGTAGGAATGGCAATGGTTAGTAGTTTATTCATTGGTTGGTTGTCATTAGTCATTAGTCATTTGTGATACCAATAAAACAAATGACTAATGACGGTTGTTTCAAAAGTAAATCTAATATCTTGCACACAGGCTTAATCCGCCTGCGCGGGTTAAAACCTTGATTTTGTATTAGTCCGCGTAGGCGGACTTTGTTTGTGTAGCCGCGATTTATAATCGCCAAGGCTAGGTGCTTGTGCAGTTAACCAATCTACTTTTTACTCCAGAAGAAATTTTGGTCAATTTGCTCAGTACGAATTAAGTACTCTAGCTGTTTTAACCTTGTAAATCCTCTAAAGAAGAAAGTATCTTCAGTCATATCAATTTGACTGAATAAATTAAATAGCTGTCTGGCACCGCGTTCAGCATTCCAATCAGATTTAAATCCGGGTAAAATGGCGTTAATTTTCTCGAAAGATACCCGATAGCTGCGGTTATCTGCACCGTTATCACCAAAGGACAATTTACAACCTGGGAAAATATCAGCAATAATTTCCGCGATTTCTTTGACGCGGTAATTGTTAGCTGTATCCCCAACATTGAAGATTTGGTTATGTACAATGTCGCGTGGTGCTTCTAAGGCGCAGACAATAGCCTTACAAATATCTAGTGCATGGACTAATGGCCGCCAAGGTGTACCATCACTAGTCATTTTGATTTCTTTACTAGTCCATGCTAACCCTGCCAAGTTGTTTAATACAATATCAAACCGCATTCTGGGAGAAGCACCAAAAGCAGTAGCATTCCGCATAAAAGTAGGAGAGAAATCATCATCTGCTAGTAGTGTGACATCTCGTTCTACAAGAGTTTTACATTCTGCGTAGGCTGTTTGAGGATTGATAGGAGATTCTTCTGTAACATCACCTTCGGTAGCCACACCATAGACACTACACGAAGACATATAGACGAAGCGACGCACACCCATTGTTTTAGCGAGGTTAGCTAGGCGAACTGAACCTAAATGATTAATTTCATAGGTGATATTGGGTGCTAATTGTCCTGTCGGGTCGTTGGAAAGTTCGGCCATGTGAACTACAGCCTCGACACCTTCTAAATCTTCTGGGGCGATGTGACGGATATCTTTGTTGAGAGTTTTAGCTGTCACCTCAGTACCGTTGTACAGCCAACCAACTTTATAGAAACCTGTATCTACGCCGATAACTTCGTGTCCTCGTTCAATTAACAGAGGAGGTAATAATGAACCTAAATAGCCTTCTGTTCCAGTTACCAATACTTTCATTGTGGTCAAATCCTCTGTGTTTAGTGGTGGGAAGAACGCCGTTCTTCTCTCTAGTTACTAGGTACTGGGTACTGGGAAATTGTGCAAAATTTGGGAGGGTTTAGAGCAAATTCCATAATTTTTCGGCTCTTTACCTAATACCCAGTCCCTAATCCCCAATCCCCAATCCCTTTTACATTGGTATTAGTTAAATGCGATTTCGTTGAGCAATTACCTTCGCAGGTACACCAACTGCTATTGAGTAAGGAGGAATATCTCTATTAACAACTGCTCCAGCTCCGATGACACTGCCACGGCCAATGGTGACACCATCTATTACTGTAACTCCATGACCTAACCAACAGTCGTCCTCTATGACAATTCCTTTTCTTGTAACTCCTTGGTCGCCAATTGTCTGTGATGGGTCTGCAAAAATATGGCCATTACCATATATGCCAGAATGGGCTGCAATTAGACAGTTTTTACCAATTTTGATGTTGCCGTAACCAGTAATGCAGGTATACAAACCGATGTATGTTGCTTCACCAATTTCGATGAAAGAATTTTGTAGTGTACCAATATCAACACCACGTTCCAAAGTTACTCCAGAGCCAAGAGTAATGCGATTGTTTTCTTCACCAAGACTGTTGAGCCGAACACCACTGCAAATTTTGACTCTATCTCCTATTTGGATATTAGAAGTACCATAAAATTTCACACTGGTTTCGATGCAAATAAATTTGCCAAATTGGTCAAAAATCTGAGGATACAATAGCTTTCGCAAGTGGACTCCTAAAGCAATTGTCGGCAGACTTCCTAATATTGTAGTTAAGAAAACTTCTTTTAGGCGTGCCAATTTGGCAGGAGTGATAACTCTGTTCCGACTCCCATTACTTGCCAAGCTATTCATCGTCTATGTTTTATGAGTGCAAGTAACTAAGCTATGCAATTATTGCTGTCTCAAGATGGGACTGTTGAGGAATTTGTGCCACAATTGCTTTGCCAATTTCCAGAGAAGAAGTAGCCGCTGGGGAAGGAGCATTGCAAACATGGATAGAGTTTTCACCCGGAACGATTAAAAAGTCGTCCACTAAAGAGCCATCATTCATCAAAGCTTGAGCGCGGACACCTGCATGGGTGGGTACTAAATCTTCTGCTTGGACTTCCGGAATTAGTTGTTGCAAACTTTTGGTGAAGGCTGCTTTGCTAAAGGAACGAATGATTTCTTGAATGCCTTCATCAGCATGTTTTGCTGCTAGTTTCCAAAAACCAGGGTAGGTGATGACTTCAGCAAAATCTGCCAAATTAAAGTCGGTTTTTTTATAACCTTCGCGTTTGAGGCTGAGAACTGCATTTGGCCCGGCGTGGACGCTACCATCTATCATGCGGGTAAAGTGGACACCCAAGAAGGGAAAATCGGGGTTGGGAACTGGGTAAATGAGAGTTTTGACCAAATAGCGTTTTTCTGGGGTGAGTTCGTAGTATTCTCCCCGGAAGGGGACGATTTTGGCGCTGGGTTCCACTCCCCCTAGTTTAGCAATGCGATCGCTGTGCAATCCAGCACAATTAATCACAAAGCGTGTTTCAAAGCTACCGTTGTTGGTTTCCAGTACCTGATTTTTCCCACTTGAGGAAATTTTCAGGACTTTTGTATTCAGCCGTAAATCTCCCCCCTGTTGTTGAATTAATTCGGCATATTTTAAACAAACTTGTTTGTAATTCACAATCCCGGTTGAAAATACCCGAATTCCACCCACGCAACTCACATGAGGTTCAATTTCTTTGACTTCTTCAGATCTAATTTTTTGAACTTTTAGACCATTGTCTAAACCGCGTTTGTAGAGGTTTTCTAGGCGCGGTAGCTGTTGTTCTTCAGTTGCAACAATGACTTTGCCACAAACTTCATGCTCAATCCCATACTCTTGGCAGAATTCTACCATTGAGCGACTACCATCACGGCAAAATTTAGCTTTGAAACTCCCTGGCTTGTAGTAAATACCAGAGTGAATGACTCCACTATTATTACCTGTTTGATGAAATGCCCAGTTACTTTCTTTTTCTAGTACTAAAATTCGTGCATTGGGATATTGTTTGCCTAAAGCCATCCCTGTAGACAGTCCAACTATTCCCCCACCGACAATAGCAAAATCGTACATTGGTATTATTGCACTCAAAACGACAAAAAACTAAGATTTAAGAGTTAAAAATAAGAAATTAGGAATTCAAAATTAAATTCAATCGATAATTCCTGATTCATAACTCCAAACTCCAAACTCCAAACTCCAAACTCCAAACTCCAAACTCCTAACTCCTAACTCCTAACTCCTAACTCCTAACTCTTTTTTCCATACTTGCCAAGGAGCCTGATTATTATTCCATAGTTCTTCTAGATAGTTTTTATCTCGTAGAGTATCCATTGGTTGCCAAAAACCATTATGCTTGAAAGCAGATAATTGTTCCATATCAGCTAGCTTTTCTAAGGGTTCTTTTTCCCAAACTGTGGAGTCATCGGCAATCAAATTGATCACTTCTGGTTCTAGCACAAAATAACCGCCGTTAATCCAAGCGCCATCACCTTCGGGTTTTTCCCGAAAGCTGCTGATTTTGGTTTGTTCTTGTCCTAGGGAAATCGCGCCAAAGCGTCCTGCTGGTTGCACTGCTGTGAGAGTCGCCAAGGTCTTTTGTTCTTGATGGAACTTAATTAGCTCTGTAATATTTATATCACTCACACCATCACCATAGGTGAAGCAAAAAGTGTCATTCCCAAGATGTTCGCAAACACGTTTTAAGCGTCCGCCTGTCATGGTGCGATCGCCTGTATCTACTAGGGTGACGCGCCAGGGTTCAGCATATCCCGAATGCACATTCATCTGGTTAAACCGCATATCGAATGTGACATCGGACATGTGTAGGAAGTAGTTAGCGAAATACTCTTTAATGACGTAACCTTTGTAGCCGCAACAGATGATGAAGTCATTAATACCGTGGGCGGAGTAAGTCTTCATTATGTGCCATAGAATAGGCTTACCACCAATTTCAACCATCGGCTTGGGTCTGATACTAGTTTCTTCACTGAGGCGTGTACCAAGACCTCCAGCCAAAATCACTGCTTTCATGCAATTACCTCAGAGATTTGTAGAGAGATTGTTAAGCTGTTCCACATAAAGATTGCATATCTATTTGTGTTGACTGATGACTGATAACTGATAACTGATAACTGATGACTGATGACTGTCATCGCTCAACGACTGACGAGTGATTATGCAATTTAGATGTACTTTAGCTTGGGAAGAAAATTTTATCTTTAATGTACTTTTCTCCGTACATAATCTAACGAAAATTCAACACAATATTATGAAGAGCAAGTAAATAAAAAACTTTTATCTGTAAAAGGTTTATGAATATCTAAAAACCGGAAATTTTAACAATTAAATAAATAAAAATATTACCTAAAAAAAACTAGGGTTAGCTTTCACTAACCCTGTCTAATCATGATTTGCCGTATCCTTAGTAAATTTTTACTTCTGAGAAAGTAGTGACAAAATTTACTAGTTTTGTGTTAGTTTTTTCCGACATTTTCCCAGATACTAGATCTTTGTAGTAAAAAATTACATTTGTTTTCCTCTATTATACAGATACTACTAAGTGCTTGCTGGTAATTTTCTGTATCAGCTTGTTCTAAGGAAAGCTTGGCAGCTGTCTGTAAATCTTCAATGGCTTTCGCATGATTTTGGTTTGTTGCACTACCAGTATACAGAGTAAGTTCGTAGCGAAGCATACCTCGTTTGAGATAAACTTTCGCCAGTTTATTATTGAGTAGTAATGCTTCGTCAAAGTCAGAAAGTGCCTTTTGGTATTCTTGATTGTAATCCCCACTATATTGAGCCATTTGATAGCGAGCAGAAGCACGCTGGAAATAAGCTTCTGCTTTCGATCCACTGAGGTCGATCGCTGTTGTAAAATCAGCAATTGCTTGTTTGAAATCTTTTAAAGTTTGGGCGCTGTATTTAGCAATATCTGAGTAAACAATGCCCCTTCTGATATAAGCTTCTGCTTCATTTTTGTTGAGTTGCAGGGCTTGATTATAATCAGCGATCGCTTTCTTATATTCTGCATCAGGATCGTTGCTATATTCAGCAAGCATGTAGTGAGCATTGCCTCGATTAACTAAAGCTTTGATTTCATGAGGATTGATTTGCAAAGCTTGGCTATAGTCTACAAGCGCACCTTCATAGTCTTTCAAATTGTAGCGGGAATTGCCTCGATTCACAAAAGCTTTGACATATGTGGGTTGCTGTTTTATGGCTTCGCTAAAATTCACCACTGCTTGCTCATAGTCTTTTGTTTGGTAAGCAGCATGACCTTGCTTATAGTAATCAGCAAAACTGGGAGTGACATTGTTGTTAACTTTGGCACGAGACATCAACGATTGTTGAGTGTATGTATTTTGGGAAACATACGGACGAGTAAATTTAATCATCACGTCCAAATATCCCAACATCCCAAAACCCAGCAAACCAAACACAACAGGATAAACCTTGGCCTTGCGAGAACGTTTTTGTGGGGCATAGGTAGGGCTAGTTGCTTGCTGCCAATAATTAAATCGCTGCAATGGTGTGGCTGGTTGTGGTAAGCGTGGAGGCTGGTTATAGCGCCTTTTTGTTTTGATGCGTGGTTTGAGATGTTCTCTATTTTCTATAGCCTGATGTGATGGGAACGGATCGCGTCCGCCTAATTGTAAGGCACGTTGACACCAAGGACAGGTGTGCAGGTGGTTGTTGTAACGATGCTGGGGATTGATGGTGCAGGTAATCAGGCTATCTTCGGCTTCGGCTATTGCTGACAACCAACTTTGGGCACTGGGACGCAGTTCTGGGTCGTTGTGACCATCCTCAAAACAACGCACAAACAACTCTTGTAATCTGGGATGGAGAATATCCCAAGCCGGTGCAATGGGTGTTGGTAAGTAGGGTACTTGCCGCTTTTGACTGTAGGTGAAATGTCCGGCTGCGATTCGCGCTTCGTAGGGTGGTGGTTCAGAAGTACCTTGAAATATGCCGGAGAAGGGATGGGTACCTTCCATCAACAGTTGAAATATCAAGACCGTTAAGCCAAACAAGTCATGAGTGATTTGGCGATCGTGTTGAGCAAAGATTTTATTCTGTAGTTCCGGTGGGGTAAACTCTGGTTTACCGACTGGACAGCGGTAAACAACGTTGTTGTCTAGATCACGGACTTGGAAAGAGTCGGTGTCTACCAATGTGACTAATGCTGTGTCACTGACGAGGATATTCGACTCGTTGACATCGCCCACACAATACCCACTATTGTGCAAAGCTGCAAAAGCTGCTGCTAAATTGCGGGCAGTGCGAAGTAGGTACTGATAATTAAATAAAGGACAGTGTTCGCGGCGGGTTCTGGGGTTGTAAAAGTCGATGATCGGACGCATCCCCCGAATCCGGGGCATTAAAAAGCCGATGATGCGATCGCCATAGCCATTGCTGACATCTGGCGCTAGTAATAGATCCTCTGGCCAAGCGATGGAAATATGCCCTAAGCTAGCTGTCGGGTTTTCCGGCGGGTTAGCTAGCATGGCTTGGAGTTTATAGGCGTGGGCGACTGTAGGCTTGTGATAAACCTTTGCTACTAACTCACTATTGGACGGCACAGCATATATACATGCTTCACCGCCACGCCCTAAACTGACGCTGAGGCTGATAATTTCTTGTTTGGGAAGACAACGTAGTACCTGCATGATAGAATCACACTAAACGGGGGGTTATTTAAAACACTGGAATTGAATAATCCTGGTTCATATGTTGTTGAAGGCTGCAATAATTAGGGTTAAATCATCATCAGTACGCTGAGTAATTCTTTCAGAACCTAAGAACTTCACCAACTGATCTTTTGCCGCTGTCTTGTCATCTGCATTCTCGACAAAATCAAATAAGGGAAAAAAGAACGGTTTGTGAGGTTCGCCAGCAACCATATTTAAAGCCAGCATTTGTAGTCCATCAGTCAGAACAGCAATATTGACTATTGCTTCACGCCACAATCTCATCTGGGCTAGATCTATGGCATCTGCTGAAGTTAAAAAAGTCGTTTGATTGATGTATTCGCCATTGTCTGGCATGGTCAGTGCAAGTAAGTTGCCCATATGATCTTTTGCCACTGCCAAACCATCACCAACCTGTGCTGCTGCTACTATTTCTGGTGTAGCGATCACGAGAATTAAAGTAGTTGCTAAGTCTTGGGGTTGTTTTTTGCAAGCTGCTGCTTCGTCTTCAACTGCTTTTTTAGCAGCTAACAAACCCTCAAGTAATAGCGATCGCACAATTGCATCATCAGTCAGGGAGTGTTTGGTGATTTGTTGCATTGATAAATTTTCTATCGCTGCTTCCACAGCCACCATTGCTCCCACTTTTCCCTGACTGGCAGAACCGGCACCATCAGCCGCTGCGGCCACTAACACATTCCCAGGTAATACCTGCCAGTGGTGGGCATCCTGACACAGCTGCTTGTTCCTAACGTGGCTTGTGCCACAGACAGATGCGGCGACTACTTGCCAATGAGAAATCTGTTTTGAGGTTTTCATAGATCTTTTCTGACAGCTAGCTGTGTGAGTTTGAGGCCGCGATCGCATTTAGATAGACCCCCAGCCAATCGGTGGTAATGCTACCTGTTCGTCTACTTGCGAATGCGAAACCGCTGACATACTAGCCGATAACCAAACAAACATCTCAACAAAGTTCAGTCCTTTTAGTTTTAAAGGCGTACGCACAGCTATTTGATTGAGACGCGTCATGTTCGCATTTTCTACACCCACTGAGAAAAAAGCCACGCGCTTACTGGCCTCATCTCCTTGCAAACGCTGTGTTGCTTGCTCCATCACTTGTTCTTGTTCACCTTGCGGTTCTCCATCAGTGATCATGAATACCCAAGGACGATAGTAAGCAATACCATTGGCACGATACTGGGATTTGCGCTCTTGAACCATATCCAAGGCTTTGTGAATTCCCATACCCATAGTCGTTAATCCCTGGGCTGTCAGGATTGGCGGATTGAATTGATCCGCAGTCACGAAATCTTGCACGACATTGACATGACTATCAAACGTGACGATCGCCACCTCCACCCGTCTGGCTGCCAAGGAATTTTTGATTAATTCATCCTTCAAAGTCAGCAAACCTTGATTTAAAGCTTCTATCGGCTCTCCTTGCATTGAGCCAGATGTGTCTAGTAGTAAGACACAAGGACAACGGGGTTCTGGATTCTCAGCAAACTCCACTACTTCATCAAGTCTTAAGGTATCGTGCATAACTTTTTGTGTTATGTTGTAGTCCAAAGCTTTATTTTCCTTTTTTCAAAGTATATAGTTTAATTTCCGGAGCTTAATAAACTAAAGGTAGATGTTTAGTTTGAGCTAATTGAATCTTTATTAAACAGATTATTCTTCGCAAATTTTTTACAATTTTCAAATAAGTCTTGAGCATGTCTAGCCGAAAGAGAATTTGTCAAGGGTTAACGTTGCCTAAGTGAGTACATCTACTAACTTATATATAGATGAAACACAGAACTTAATAAATAATACGCAGATTTACTTACGCAAAATCTTAAAGATTCCATGTAGAAAATTTATTTTTTATATAAAACAAATTAATCCAAGTTCATCTCAACGGCATGAAAACTTTAACCGCCTTAGCTTCAGAACTAAAGCCCAAACTAGCCTATAAAATATCTGTCCTCAGTGGTAGTGCAATATGCAACGAACGACTGAGGCTGTGTTGTCATAGTTTTTCATAAATATACATGTTCTTTCAAAAGAGAATATTTTGTTAGGAGATAAAAATTACAACTAATAAAATACCGCATGGTCATAGCTATCCTTTGTAAAGTTTCTCAAAACCACTGCCAAACATGAATATTTTTGGTACATTCACGGTACTGCGTCCCCAAAGTTTATTAAGACAGTTATCTAATTGTTCTGAAACCACCTGTTTGCAAGCTTTGAGTAATCAAGTTACTTGGTCTATTTACCTAGAACAGGGAACAATTACTTATGCGACCCATTCAGTAGAACCTTTTGATAGACTTGAACGTCATTTGCGTCGCCTTAGCCATCAAATTAAGCAGCTGACTAGTGAAACTCGTGTGCAATTGCGCTTGATGTTTGAAACTGACTCACCAAGTCAGTTCATAGAAGAGTATAGCGAACTTACAAGTCAGCCTCCAGAATATCAAGCAATTAACTGGCTTATTAGCCAAGGATATTTGGATGCTACACAAGCCACAGTTTTGATTCAAGAATTGGTTAAAGAAGTGATGGAATCATTTCTGTTAATCAAAACAGGTATTTATCAATTAAGTGATTCACAGCAGAAAGTTGCAAAAATTTGCAGACTAGATGTAGAAAAAGTTATAGACTACTGTCAATTACAAATAGAGCATTGGCAGTCTTTCTCGCCGCAAATTTCTTCTCCTTATCAGCGTCCATACCTGTTGATTTCCAATGAAGTTCACAACAAAAATTTTCCAGACATTCAGCCAAATCTAACTAATTGGATGAAAGGTTTTAGCCTGCGCCATCTTGCTGTGATTACCAATCAAGATGAAATTCAACTGGCTAAAAGTTTATACCCTTACATCCTCAAAGGAGGGATTATCTTACATGAACCAGACCCACCTTTTGATCAATTACCAAAGACTTTAGCAGCAATGTCATCTTCTCCTAGACTTACAACAGCATTACTAAACAGAGAAATAGGTGACACACTAGTAGTAGAAGTCAGGAGCGATATTCCTCGAACTGATGCGGATATTCCTAGAGACAATATACCTCCTGTACAAGAATTACCGCAGATTTCTGCACTTTCAAGAGAGCATATTGAGGAATTAACAATACCTAATAACATAAATGTTCCTCCTCAAATAGTAACAACTGCTACCATCAGCCCGAAAAAGGTTTATAAAATTGTTTCTGTGGATGATAGCCCCACAATTCTGAAAGAAATCAGTCGTTTTTTAGCAACTGAAAATTTTACTGTAGTCGCTATCGATGACCCATTAAAAGCTGTGATGTCGATTATTAGACACAAACCAGACTTAATTTTACTAGACCTCAACATGGCAGGGATTGATGGCTATGAATTATGTCGGCTTGTGCGTAACAACTCCATGTTTAAAAATACTCCTATTATTTTTGTCACAGGTTATAAAGGAATTGTAGACAAGGTTAAAGCAAGATTAGCCGGGGCATCTGGGTATTTAACTAAACCTTTTACACAAGCAGAATTATTAAAAATGGTCTTTATGCATTTGACTTAAAAAGAATAAATTTCACTATTTTTTGCAGGACTTACGCAACTGGCACACATATTTTTGGCGACGTGTGTCAATAGTCAAGAGTCAATGGTCTTTAATCAAGCTTTTTTGGACTATTGACTTTTGACTATTGACAACCCACAAAGAAAAAAATATGACATTTGCGTAAGTCCTATTTTGATTGAAAAGATAAATGAATAGAGAAAAGGCGTTGACTGATGACTGATAACTGATGAATGATGACTGTCATCAGTCAATCAATTAGATATGCAAGCTTGATGTGTAACAGCTTACTATCTCACAATTGTGTTTTAGGCTTAGATATGGGCAATGAGCCAACACACATCTCTCCCATGCACCTTTTATGGGAGAATATATTTATGGATACTAATCTCAAAGTTGTTGAAAAGTTAATTCAAGAAGCTCTTGAACTTGGCGAATGTAGGACAAAGCGTGCCGTTATTGAAGAAGCATTACGAGAGTATGTGCAGCGTCGCAAGCAGCTAAAAGTTATAGAGCTATTCGGCAAAATTGAATACGATGATGATTATGATTATAAGCAACAGCGCCAACAAAAGTGAAAGTCATTGTTGACACGTCAGTCTGGTCTTTAGCTCTCAGACACAATTCTCAAGTTGAGGATTCACCTTATATCGCATTGCTGCGAGATTTAATCACGGATGGTCGAGTTGCCTTACTGGGTGCTGTCCGGCAAGAAATACTTTCAGGAATTCGCCATATTGACCATTACGAACTATTGCGAAATTATCTCCACGCATTTCCTAATCTGGAGCTAAATATGGAAGATTACGAACTTGCTTCTGAGTTTTATAACACTTGCCGACATCATGGCCTTCTAGGTACAAACACAGATTTCCTGATTTGTGCGGCAGCCGTGAGGAGAAATTACAGAATCCTGACCAGAGATCAAGATTTTGAGCAGTTGAGTCAGTATATCCCGGTAACTTTGTTTCAATTTTAAGCACTCGGCAGAAGGTAAAAGTCTATCCCTGAGCCGGTTTCTCTGGTTGGCATTTTACATTTACAACAGTTCAGGACTTACGCAACTGGCACACATATTTTCTGTGATGGCAGTACTGAGTCAATAGTCAAGGGTAAAAAGTCAAGGTTTTTGGACTTTTGACTCTTGACTTTGGACGATTTTTGTCAAAAATATATGACAATGCGCGTAAGTCCTACAGTTTTCATATGAATAGACCACAAAACGCCAACAACGCCAAGAAAAGATAGGAAAAGAGATTGTTGTGCAAGTCCAATGTAGTAGGATTGTTCAAGTGAAAGGGTAAGCTAGGCGAGTAGCGATCGCTCGCTCTGGGAAACCCTAAAATGAGAGCAAAAGACGATTCCTAAAACAAGCACACTCCATGCGTATTTCTTTAAGTTGGCTACGGGAACTAGTAGAGATCAAACTTACCCCGGAAGAATTAGCCGAAACTCTAACAATGGCTGGGTTTGAAGTAGAAGATATTGAAGACCGTCGCACTTGGGCAAATGGCGTTGTTGTGGGGAGAGTGCTTGAGCGTCAACCCCACCCCAACGCCGATAAGTTGAGTGTTTGCCAAGTGGATATCGGTGCAGCGGAGACTTTAAATATTGTCTGTGGTGCTGCTAATGTCCGTGCAGATATCTATGTGCCAGTGGCAACTACAGGTACTTATTTACCCAACATCGATTTAAAAATTAAACCTGCAAAACTGCGTGGTGTCCCGTCTCAGGGGATGATTTGTTCTTTGAAGGAACTCGGTTTACCCACTGATGTCGATGGAATTCATATTTTTCAAGGGGAAAATCTGCCCTTGGGTAGTGATGTGCGCCCATTGTTGGGTTTGGATGATGTAATTTTAGATGTCACTGCCACCGCCAATCGTGCTGATGCTTTGAGTATGGTAGGCATAGCACGGGAAGTAGCAGCTTTGACTGGCGGTAAGCTCAGCATTCCCTCACCTGGGGAAGTTGCTATTAACAATAATGGCAAAAATCTGACTTTAAAAATTGCTGATTCCCAAGCTTGCCCTGCATATATTGGTACAGTTATTGAACAAGTTAAAATTGCCCCATCCACTGATTGGTTGCAGCAGCGCTTACGGGCAGCTGGAGTAAGACCTATTAATAATGTGGTGGATATTACTAACTATGTTTTGCTGGAATGGGGACAACCGCTACACGCATTTGACAAAGACCGTTTACAATCTGTTGCTGGTAATGGCAATTTAACTATTGGTGTGCGCTTTGCCAATTCTGGAGAAACTCTCAAAACTCTGGATGGACAAACTCGCAACCTCACAACTCAAAATTTATTAATCACTGCTAACGACAAACCCGTGGCTTTGGCGGGAGTTATGGGTGGAGAAGAAACCGAAGTCCATGACGGTAGCCAAAGCTTAGTTTTAGAAGCGGCGTTGTTTGATTCTGTAGCAATTCGCCGTTCTTCCCGCAGTGTCGGTTTAAGAAGTGAAGCTTCTGGAAGATATGAACGCGGCGTTAACCGCGCTGAGTTGGAAGTAGCCACTCGTCGCGCTTTATCGCTGATTAGCGAATTAGCCGAGGGAGTGATTGTCCAGCAAGAAATTGCTGACACGCGCCCTGATAAATCTACCTGGAGTCGTTCCATTGCATTGCGTTTAGAACGAGTGAATCAAGTGTTGGGGCCTGTGGAATTAGGCGAGGAAACAGGAGAACTGGAAGCAAAAGATGTTGAACGGATTTTGACTGCACTAGGCTGTGAATTGACATCTTCAAAACAAGGTAGATGGAATGTTTCTGTACCACCCTACCGTTACCGCGACTTGGAACGGGAAATTGATTTGATAGAAGAAATTGCCCGTCTCTACGGTTATGATCGTTTCTGCGATACCTTGCCACAAAAGTCAGAAGCTGGCTATTTACCTTTAGATCAAGAATTAATTCGCAAGTTGCGGGCTTGTCTGCGGGCTGAAGGTTTGACAGAATTAATTCATTATTCTTTGGTGAAACCAGGGGAAGATAGACAGATAGTATTGAGCAATCCGTTATTTGTAGAATATTCGGCGTTAAGAACCGATTTGATTTCTGGGTTGATTGATGCTTTTCAGTACAACTTAGAGCAAGGAAACGGTTCGCTAAACGGTTTTGATCTGGGGCGGATTTTCTGGCTTGAAGAAGACGGTTTGCAAGAAGCAGAAGCGATCGCTGGGATAATTGGAGGCGATCGCACCCTTGGCAAATGGTCGAAAGGTGGACGTGAACAACCCATCACCTGGTTTGAAGCCAAAGGTATTTTAGAAAGTGTTTTCCGGCAACTTAGCTTACAGGTAGAATATCAACCAGACCGTCGCGATCAACGTTTGCATCCAGGACGCACCGCTTCTTTATGGATTCGCGGTCAAAACCTGGGTATTTTTGGACAACTTCATCCCCAACTGCGGCGCGAAAAAGGTTTACCTGATTCAGTCTTCGTTTTTCAATTAGATGTAGACGTGCTTTTGGATTCCCTAGATCAAGATGAAATTCTGACCCCTAGATTTAAAGCTTATTCTACATATCCCGCTAGCGATCGCGACATCGCTTTCTTCGCCCCGGTGAAAGTCTCAGTCGCCGAACTAGAAAAAGCAATTAATAAAGCTGGTAAAGACTTACTGACATCTGTGGAATTGTTTGATGAATATCGCGGTGAAAACGTCCCCCAAGGACAGCGGAGTTTAGCATTTCGCCTAGTTTATCGTGCAAGCGATCGTACCCTCACCGACGCAGAAGTCGAACCAGTACACAATAAAGTCCGCGAAGCCTTAGTAGAAAAATTCGGCGTCAACCTGAGAAGTTAACACTGATAAATAACTAATCTACTCAAGTTGATTGTTGACACTCAAAAGTCAACAGTCAACAGTCAACAGTCAACAGTCAACAGTCATCAGTCAACAGTCAACAGTCAACAGTCAACAGTCAACAGTCAACAGTCAACAGTCAACAGTCATCAGTCAACAGTCATCAGTCAACAGTCAACAGTCATCAGTCAACAGTCAACATTTTTAATAGATTTACCATGCCAAAATACATCCTGTGGGGAAGTTACTGCGAAGACGTTTTAGAAAAACGTGAACCCTTCCGTCAAGCTCATTTAGACGGATTAGCAAAACAAAAAGAATCTGGTGTATTGATTACTATCGGCCCCACCAAAGATGTCACAAAAGTTTTTGGCATTTATGAAGCCGAAGACGAAGCTACAGTGCGTCAGCTAATTGAAAATGACCCCTATTGGCAAAACGGCATCTGGACTGAGTATTCTGTCCTAGAGTGGATTCAGGCTTTTTAAGCCAACAATTAATGTTAGGGCTAAGCAAATAAAAACTTAATTAAAAATGACAAATTTTATTAAGGTATACATTAGCTTTGCTCTGAGGAATTAAACCATGACTCAATCCTTACGCAAACTAGTTACATTCGATGAATTCGTTGCCAGATACCCAGACAACACTCTTAAACGTTATGAACTCCATGATGGAGTTGTAATCGAAATACCACCACCAACAGGCGACCACGAAGAGGTTATTGGATTTTTGGCGCTAGAGATATCTGTCGAAATTAGGCGACTAAAACTTCCCTATTTCATTCCCAAAACAGCGTTTGTCAAACCACTGGAGAGTGAATCAGCTTATTCACCCGACGTGCTGATATTAAATCAACCAAATTTAGTAAATGAGCCTCTGTGGAAGAAAGAATCTACTGTTACTCTACCAGCATCGATTCCCTTAGTAATCGAGGTAGTAAGTACCAATTGGCGTGATGATTATTTTGTCAAATTAGCTCGTTATGAAGAAATTGGCATCCCTGAGTATTGGATTGCAGATTACGCTGCACTGGGGGGCAGGCGGTTTATTGGCAATCCCAAACAGCCTACAATATCGGTTTATTCACTCCTTGAAGGCGAATACCAAGTCAGTCAGTTCCGTGGGAGTGATTGTATTATCTCACCTACTTTTCCAGAATTGAATTTAACCGCAGAGCAGATTTTCAATGCTGGTTTGTGATATTCCCTAAAATGACAATACAGTGCAAGATCCCCGACTTCTTGAAGAAGTCGGGGATCTGACCCCCTGACTTATCAAACTAGATATGTTTTAGTTTAATTTGATTTTTACTGAAATCTGCGATCATATATTCGGCTATTGCTGTATTTATGTGCATGTGACAATTTGAAAATCGTCTACTCAATCAGCAAAACTTAGCCTAGAGTAAGATGCCAAATTCTAGCTTTTAGCAGATAAAATTGGCATTTTTTAATGTAATGATAATAATGTTATTACACAAAAAATATTGCTGTTGTCTAGACTAGAAATACAATCATTCACAACTGCAACAGTTTTGGATTTTTTCATAAGGTGCTACCATGAATCAACTACTAAAACGTACATTTCTACCCAGCCTCATGGCTGCTAGTTTAGCAGGTGTCTCCTTACTGCCTGCTCAACCCGCTGCTGCTGATGACCGAGTATTAGGAGATACAGCCGTCGGTGCTGGTGCTGGTGTAGTAACCGGAATTATTACAGGATGCGGTTCCGTGTTAGGTAATGCTGTTAGAGGTGGTGCTGCTGGGGCCGCAGTCAATGGTGCTAATGGGTTGAGAAGTCGCCGTGCCCGTAATCGGGGTCGTAGTTATCCTCAAGATGCGCTTGTAGGTGCAGGTGCTGGTATCGTGACTGGCAAACTGGTTGGTGGTTGCAGAAATACCGTGAAAAATGGCATCACTGGTGCTGGCGCAGGTACAGCAGTTCATATCTACCGCAACAACAGAAGAAGATAATTTGTAATTAATAGTTTATTACTAATATCATGTCCGTTTAAACACTTATGATATCTGTGGAGGTCGGTAATTGGGAATTGGTAATTGCGAATTGGTAATTGGTTTTCAGTATTACCTATTACCCATTACCTATTACCTATTACCAAGCAAACCGACTATATCGTAAGTAATTAACCGAACTTGATATAACTATTAATTAGCTTTGGAAACAAAATGCCCGACTTCTCAAACAAGTCGGGCATTTTGCTATAGCGCTTTTCATCTGAATTATACTCAATTGCATTTCGCTATAGTCTCAAGCCCAGTACATACCAGGCTTGATATCAATTAAACTTAATAGTAACCTTTAACCCTTAAGTGCCTTTCTAAAGTTGCGGCGATAAGATTCATTAGTAACAAACAACGCAGGCCATAGTAAAGATAAACCTATACGATTGGGTAAAGATTGAGAAAAATTAGTCCGGCTAAAGCCATTCCAAAACTTCCAGATGCCACCCACATAAACAACTATCAAGGTAAAAATAATAAAGCTACCCATTGCCATTAACTCCGTTAGCAAGTGACAGAATTTAAATGAACTATCCCTACACTCAGTAGGCGATTCTTACCCTAAACTGAGAATGTATGCCTGAGCTACTCAGTCTTACACATCTGAGTTCCTAGATGATACGATCTCTTATTCCAGTGTAAAATAGCCTCCTGCATCATGGCTAGTTAGCGATTAATAAAGAAAAGTAGTTATTGCCCAAGTCAGCTAAAACACATATTAATTGCATAATCACTTGTTTTGGTCGTCATTAGTCATTTGTATTTATAAGGCAAAGGACTAATGACGGTCTTAAGTAGAGAATATGCAACTTGGATGCACAATAGCATAGAACATCAGCACGAGAAAGACAAATTACAAGATAAAAGGTAAAAAGACTGTTTTTATTTTCTATGTTACTTTTTCCTTCTTCCTCTTTGTTTGCGAGGTTTCCGGGAGCTATCGTAAGTTATCCTAAACACCTAGAACTATCCTGATTTGTGGGCAGTTCTCTTGATTGATTGTCTCTGGACAAATAAATAAGTATTTTGAGTACAAATGCTTATTTATTGCCAGATGCATCTTGGGGAAGTTCCTCAAATATCAACATCCGTAGGAGACTAAAGAAAAATACAAAATATGATAATGGTTTTTGAAGTAGCAAATGCTGCAAATAATTAAGGAGGATTTATGCGTGCAGTACTGATGGCAGGCGGTTCGGGAACGCGGCTTCGCCCGTTAACTTGCGATCTACCCAAACCGATGGTACCCATCCTTAATAGACCGATCGCTGAACATATTATCAATCTTCTCACACGACATCAAATCACAGAAGTGATTGCGACGTTGCATTATTTACCTGATGTTTTGCGAGATTATTTTCAAGACGGCAGTGATTTTGGCGTACAAATGACCTATGCCGTTGAAGAAGACCAGCCTCTGGGAACGGCGGGCTGTGTGAAAAATATTGCCGAACTACTTGATGAAACTTTTTTAGTAATTAGCGGCGATAGTATCACCGATTTTGACCTGACAGCAGCGATCGCATTTCACAAACAAAAGAAGTCAAAAGCCACTTTAATTTTAACCAGAGTTCCTAACCCGATCGAGTTTGGGGTGGTGATTACTGATGAGGAATCACAGATTCGCCGCTTTTTAGAAAAACCCTCTAGTAGTGAAATTTTTTCCGATACCGTTAACACTGGTACTTATATTCTTGAACCAGAAGTTTTGGAATATCTGCCAGATAATACCGAGTGTGACTTTTCTAAAGATTTATTTCCCTTACTATTAGCCAAGGGTGAGCCAATGTATGGTTACATTGCTCAAGGTTATTGGTGTGATGTCGGGCACTTAGATGCCTATCGAGAAGCTCAATATGATGCTTTAGACCGGAAGGTAAAACTTGACTTTGCTTATAGAGAAGTTTCCACTGATTTGTGGGTTGGTCAAAATACTTTTATCGACCCCACGGCGAATATTGAAACCCCAGCAGTAATTGGTGATAATTGCCGCATCGGCGCGAGAGTGCAGATTGAGGGCGGAACTGTAATTGGCGATAATGTCACCATTGGTGCTGATGCTAACCTCAAGCGCCCGATTATCTGGAATGGGGCAATTGTTGGGGATGAAGCACATCTTAGCGCCTGTGTGATTTCTCGCGGTACTCGTGTAGACCGCCGCGCCCATGTTTTAGAAGCTTCTGTGGTGGGTTCACTTTCCACTGTGGGAGAAGAAGCGCAAATTAGCCCTGGTGTGCGTGTTTGGCCGAGTAAAAAAATTGAATCGGGGGCAATCTTAAATATTAACTTGATTTGGGGTAACACCGCTCAACGAAATTTATTTGGGCAACGTGGTGTACAAGGGTTAGCGAATATTGACATCACCCCAGAATTTGCTGTGAAGTTGGGGGCGGCTTATGGTTCTACTTTAAAACCTGGTTGTAAGGTCACGGTTTCCCGTGACCAACGCAATGTTTCGCGCATGGTGACGCGATCGCTGATTGCTGGTTTAATGTCAGTAGGTATAGATATTCAAAACCTTGATGCCACAGCTATTCCCATCGCTAGGACGGTTATACCTACAATGTCCGTTGCTGGCGGAATTCATGTGCGGGTACACCCAGACCGCCCTGATTATATCTTGATTGAATTCATGGATGCTAAGGGGATTAATATCACCAAAGCTGTGGAAAAGAAAATTGAGGGGGCTTATTTTAAAGAAGATATGCGGCGATCGCAAATTCATGAAATTGGCGATGTCGCTTACCCCAGCCAAGTCAATGACCGTTACTGCACTGCCTTTGAGAAGCTGTTACATATTGAAACTCTGCGGAACAGTCGGGCAAAAGTTGTAATTGACTATGTTTATGCTGTATCTGGGGCAGTTTTACCCCAAATGTTAGATAAATTTGGTGCTGATGCGGTGGTGCTGAATGCCAGTGTGAATAAAACTGCCATGTCAGTAACTGACCGCGAAGCCCTATTGACTCAACTCGGTCATGTAGTGGAAGCGCTAAAAGCTAACTTTGGTGTTCAAGTATCGGCTAACGGCGAACAGCTAATTTTAGTTGATGAATCAGGCTTTCCCATTCGTGGGGAAGTTTTAACAGCTTTGATGGTGGATATGATTTTAACCTCTAATCCTAGAGGTACTGTAGTCGTGCCAGTTCATGCTTCTAGTGCTGTGGAACAAGTCGCACGTCGCCATGATGGTAAAGTAATTCGCACTAAAGCTAATCCTACAGCTTTGATGGAAGCCTGTCAAAAAAATCCTAATGTGGTGCTTGGTGGTAGTGGAGATACTGGTTTTATTTTCCCGCACCTGCATCCAGGATTTGATTCCATGTTCTGCATAGCTAAGATTATAGAGATGCTGACCATTCAAGAGCGATCGCTTGCCACAGCCCGTTCAGAATTGCCCCGTGTAATTCACAAAACTCATACCATCCGCTGTCCTTGGACAGCCAAGGGGGCGCTGATGCGTTATTTGGTGGAAACTCACCCAGCCCAAAACCTAGAACTGATTGATGGCGTGAAAATTTGTCAACCCTATGATGACAGTTGGCTGTTAGTTTTACCTGATGCCAGCGAACCATTAGTACATTTATACGCCAACAGTAACGATCGCGATTGGGCAGATGAGACTTCCAGAAATTACCGCGCCCGTGTGCAGGCGTTTGTAGAAAGACAACAAGAACAACATCCGGCGGAAGTGTAATTAGTTGTCAGTTGTTAGTTGTCAGTTGTCAGTTGTCATTTGTCACTGACAACTGACTCAGCTGCCATATCTCAAATCCAAAATCCAAAATAGTATTACTTTGCTTGACTTAGTTAAGAAATTAAATGTAGGGTGTGTTGTCGCTGCGCGACAACGCACCGCCAACAATTAACTTACCAAAAATATTTCTAGATTATGGCTCAAACAATACAGGCTAAAGAAATTACTTTGCTTGACTTAGAAACCAGCTTTAGACTGCAATTAGTTGAAGATGAGCAATTTTTTAGAGAGTGGCAAGATAACTTACCAGAAATTACCAACTCCCAAAAACAACAACTCGACCGAGTTAAGGCAAGTTATGCCAATTTGCTCAAGTATCCTCCTCTGCTGGAAAACACTGTCAAGATGGTGGTATTATCTCCCTTGTTGGATTTAGCAGACTTTTATTTATCCCCGTTTCATGTCAAATCTGAAAAGTCTGTAGAAGTTTCTGCTGAAGATGAAGGCGTAACAATCAAAGGTCAGATTGATGTTTTAGTTTTGTTTGAACAGCTAGTAGTAGTAGTCATAGAATCCAAACAAGCTGCTTTTTCTGTAGAGGTAGGGAAACCGCAGCTACTAGCTTATATGCTGACATTTTCTAACTCGAATAAACCAATATATGGACTAATCACCAATGGCAATAGTTTGATTTTTGTGAAATTGCTCAAACAAGAAACGCCAAAATATGCATTGTCTCGCTTGTTCTACATTTTCAATCCAGGGAATGAGTTGTATACAGTTTTGAGTGTTTTAAAGCGTTTGGGTCAATTGGCGAGAAATGGCAGCTGATAATCTGACATCTTGCACCAGTTATTTGATGACATTTTTGTAGGGTGGGCAATGCTTTTAGTGCCATGAAACCCTGATTTTTACGTTGAAGGCATTGCCCACCTTACAGTTAATTGAGAATTGTGCAAGATCTCAGTAATGATATAAAAAATTTAAATAATAATTAGGCTCCACGTAAAGATGTCGTGTTTCGAGACATAAATATCTCGAATATCTCGAAGTAAAAACTTGATGGCAAAGATGATTATGAGGAATTTGGTAATAGGTAATTGGTAATAGGTAATTGGCCCATTACCAATTACCTATTACCCATTACCAAAGCGGCGGGGCGGCTTTCCTCCCCACCCACGAGGGATGGCGCTTCCCGCCGCTTTAAGTAAATTTAACAAACTTCACATACAGATATATCCTTGTTACCATTCTGCCAAAGCGATCGCTACACCTTGTTGCAATTCTGGTGTGAGAGTAGGATTATTAGCTAATTGCTGCAATTGTTGCAATGCAACTTCTGGCGCTAGCTGCTTGAGTGCAGCGATCGCGTGCAGTTTTACTTGTTGATCTGCATCTGACAGTAGTAAAATCAAAGGTTCAACTGCCTCAATGTTGCCTAACTGTCCTAAAGACAAAGCGATCGCATTTTTAATACTGGCAATCTTAGTGCCTGGATGTGACGAACGCAGCACATCCAACAAAACTGCTGCGGCTGCTGTAGTTAATTGCGGCTTTTGCACTCGTCCGAGAACTGTGACAATTTCCTGCCAAACTGTTTTTGAGGTAGTTTGATCAAGTGCTTGGTGCAAATATTCCAAACTTGATAGCGTCTCTACCCAGATGAAAGCGCGGATAATTTCTAATTGTAAGCTTATTGGTGTGTGGGGTGATATTAACACCTCAAATAAGTGCTTGGCAGCGTCATCGCTACCCATGCGGGAAAGGGCGATCGCTGCGGCACAACAAACCTCAAGATTAAAATCATACAATCGAGGTTGCAGTTTTGTCACTAAATTTAATTCTGAACACAAGTCAGGGCGAAAACCTAAACCAAGCACAGCTGCACGTCTGACTGTGGCAGATAGATCATCCAAAGCGTTTAATAAAACTGGTGGCACACGTTCGTCGTGAAAGTTGCTGAGGGCAACAATTGCAGCGGCGCGGACTGCTGGTTGATTTTCTTGCACTACACTCAACAAAGGCGGGATTATTTCTGTATGCCGGATGTGAGAGAGCGATCGCACTGCCAAAAGTCTGGTATCTTCATCTTGTAGCAGCTCAGCCAGTGCAGTGATAGCCAGAGTACCCATTTGCCCCAACGCTGTAGCGGTGATGGCTTTGAGTTCTTCATCTTCATTGGTTTTTAGCAATTCCACCAAAGGGTTTATAGCATCTGGGTGCTGAAACTCGCCCAAAGTCCGTGCTGCATACCAACGCACTTCTAACTCTGCATCCTCATCTTCTAAGATATTAATTAGTGCTGGAATAGCAATATTACCCAGATAAATCAACACTTTGGTAATATTCCAGCGTTGCTGAAAATCTCCCATTTCTAAAACCCAGAGTGCTAATTCCAGCAAATATTCTTGATTTTTAACTATCTCTGGATGTTGAGAATCAGTTATTAAAATTAACTTTTGCAAAGATTGAATCAGCAATGAACAATCAGCGGCATCATGTGCTGCCTGCGCTTGCTCCAAAAGCTGCTTGATATTACTCATGATGCCTGAAAATCATCAAATTGCATCCAATAATAACATTGTCACATTATACAACGGCAATCAAGCAACAACTAAGTAGCCATCATCAACTGCGTACACCAAGACGAATGAAAATATTTCTTCCCCAGTCCCTAGTCCCCATTGCCCCTAATCCCCATTTTCAAGCTAACGTGTAGTTTTGCATCAGTCCTAACTAAGATCAAAGTATTAGATGAATGGCAATCAAATCATGCTACAGTACGATCCCCTGGACTGCTTACCCTCCGCTGAAGATTTGCCCGACTCAGACGATACCCCTGTGGATAATGAATTACAAGATTTGATTCCCGGTTTACTCAAAGCCATACTAGCTTTTGTCTGGGCAGATCGTATGGACTGGTTCTTTGGCGTTGATATGGGAATTTATTACGATCCCGATCAGCCTGCAATTGTACCAGATGGGTTTTTGAGTCTGGGAGTTGAACGGATTTTTGATGAAAATCTGCGTTTAAGTTATGTTCTTTGGGAAGAACAGCGCGTACCAATTATGGCATTAGAGGTGGTTTCTCATAAACGGCGTGGAGAATACAGCACCAAAAAAGAATTTTATGCCCAGTTAGAAGTTTTATATTATGTCGTTTATAATCCTCAGCGGCGGAGAAAATCGACTTTAGAAGTGTATCGCTTAATAAATGGCAAGTATCAATTGCAGCGAGGAAATCCCGTTTGGCTACCGGAAATTGGTTTAGGAATTGGTAGTGAACGGGGGACATATCAAGGCATTACACGCGAGTGGCTTTATTGGTATAACGAGCAAGGAAAGCGTTTGCTAACACCAGAAGAACGAGTTCAACAAGCAGAACAACGCGCTCAAATCCTGGCAGAACGACTAAAATCTCTTGGTGTAGATCCAGATTCTTTGGTTTAGAAAGTGCTTTTGGGTTGGCTACATTACCCGCCTGGGAATAAATTCCTAGACTAATAGCTAAAGTCTACTTCAGTATACTAAAGATTTTTGGGGGATTGATAGTCATCTTGAGATGACTTTAGCTATTAGCAAGGAACTTCAGTTCCTTGCGGGACTAATGCACTATTTTAGTCTTCACAGCTACTACTCAGGCTGGGGTGACAACTTATCATCACCCAGCTAACCCCAAATCATATCCAAGTTGCGGGTTTCAAAGCACTCACTGGAGAAGAAGAACAGGATGCGTGAGCCACACTCTCAGCTACAATATGTACAGATATGACAGAAATCAGCATAATTTAACAGCTATTATTAACTAGTGCAAATTGAAATAATTATGAATATAAAAGTAGTATTAGAACCAAGTAATGAAGGTGGTTATACAGTTTTTGTTCCCTCACTTCCAGGTTGTATTAGTGAAGGAGAAACTATTGAAGAATCACTAGAAAATATTCAAGAGGCAATACTGCTTTATTTGGAACCATTAGAAGAAGAATTGATAATTGAAGAGGGAGCTATAGTAAGGGAATTAGTGCTGTGACTAAAGTTCCCAGTCTGTCATACATTGAGATTATTGCAGCATTAGAGCGAGATGGATGGATATTTGTACGTCAACGAGGTAGCCACATCAGGCTGCAAAAACAAATTTTAGATGAGGTTTTGAAGTTGACTGTCCCTGCTCATCGACCAGTTAAGCGTACAACATTGGCTAAAATTTTAAAACAAGCTCAGATAGATTTAGACCGATTTTTAGAACTGTTGTAATCAATGACTACGAGCTATCGTTACGGCAACAAGTTGATTGATAAGTTTTGCTTAAGCTGTGGTTACGACAACATAAGCATTCGCCACAAATAGAACAACGTTCCTAACGAACGGCACGACGTTCGTTAGGAACGGGATGACGTTCCTAACAAACAGCACGACGTTCCTAACAAACAGCACGACGTTCCTAACAAACAGCACGACGTTCCTAACAAACGGGATGACGTTCCTAACGAACGGGATGACGTTCCTAACGAACGGCACAACGTTCCTAACAAACGGCATGACGTTCCTAACGAACGGCACAACGTTCCTAACAAACGGCATGACATTTATAATGTCGCTGCTGCAAAAGTCTTAAATTCTTATTTTTAAGAGGATTTTGTTTAAACTTTGCATTGTACGAGTAGCAACATTATGCTGATGCCAAGCTTGATAGAAATCGGGGTAAGGCATATTCTGGGCGCATTTCCAGGCTAAACTGTAGCACTCATCATCTAATTGCCTATAACCACTTAAAGCTTTGACTAGCTTAAAGCGATGTTTATTATCCTGTAGATTTTTCCCTAAGCTTTTATAGCCCGTAGAAATCCTCATCTAGAATCTGCTCAACCGAAAAAGGACAAACTGTTGGATACTCACTTTCCTCTGGGACACTAACCCCAAATTTAGCTAGCTTACCTTCTTTTATCGCCAGCTTTCGACCATCTAAATAAGCTTTTTCTATTGCCTCTACTAAAAAACTTTTGAGAGAAGGAGTATCTGACAAATTATTAAGAACTCGTTGACGATGTTCAAGTACCGAACTATACCAACTTCCTTTGATCATATCGGGCACATCGTGTTGAACCATTAACTTTAGTAAATGTGCTAACAAGATAGTCAAATTGCTCTTTAAAGCATTTTTCTCCGCCTTACCCAAATCAATTAGTTCCTCAATCAAATGCTCAATATCGAGCGACTCAAATTCACGATTTCGTAACTGTTGAATCGTTTGCTCGATCCAATATTGCAAATCGCGATCGTATAAGTTATTAGACATTCTTTAGATTAACTCCGTTTTGTTTCAATAATGTTTCTACATCATTAGGAGCTGCAAAAGCACTTAAATTATTCTTGTCAAGAGGATTTTCTTTAAGCTTTGCATTGCACGAGTAGCAATATTATGCTGATGCCAAGTTTCATAAAAATCGGGGTAAGGCATATTCTGGGCGCATTCCCAGGCTAAATTGTAGTATTCACTATGCAGTTGCCAATAACCACTTAAAGCTTTAACTACCTCAAAGCGATGTTTATTATCCTGTAGAATTTCCCCTAAGCTAGATGCTGCCTGCATACGGGTGTCGTCATCCACATGATTTGATTGCAGCAGTTGCACCAAGGCGGCGATCGCAATTTCATTGCCTGTGCCGATTTTCCCTAAGCTATCTGCTGCCTTCCTACGGGTGTCGTCATCCACATGATTTGATTCCAGCAGTTGCACCAAGGCAGCGATCGCAAATTCATTGCCTGGGTCGATTTTCCCTAAGCTATCTGCTGCCAGCATACGGGTGTAGTCATCCACATGATTTGATTGCAGGAGTTGCACCAAGGCGGCGATCGCAATTTCATTGCCTGTGCCGATTTTCCCTAAGCTATCTGCTGCCAGCATACGGGTGTCGTCATCCACATGATTTGATTCCAGCAGTTGCACCAAGGCGGCGATCGCTTTTGTGCGGTCTGTTTGTTGCAGTGCTGATCTAGCTTCCTCTTTGATGCGACTCTGGCTATGAATTGTCCACTCGACAATTTGGGCTATTATTTTATCGGCTCTAGAATAACCTCTAAACTCAGCAATTCCTGCGGCGGCTAAAAAATAGGCGCGATATTCATAAAATTTTTGCCATCCATCTTTAAAGTTCACTAAAGCATCAATCAAAACTTGCTTTTGCTGTTTTAGATTTTCTTCTTCTCGTCCCAACCAAAGTAATATTGTTTGCTTCCATTGTGGCTCAAAGATGCGATAAGTTCCTTGACTGGGATTTTTGGGAATGTGGTTGAGAAAGAAATGCCAGTCATCAATTGCTTTAGCAGCAAAGTATTCTTGAAATGAGGCATGAAAGAAAGCGTAAACAGGTTTTCTATTTGTATCTATCCCTACACAGTTCAGCCAGCCTAACTTTAACGCCAAATTCAACAGCAAATTTTCATCATCAGCATCTCTCAAGAACTGAGTAACAAAATCCTGCCGCAAGTAAAAACGATTTGCTTCTTTGTCTATTGCTGCTTTAGCTAATTTCCCCAATTTGACATTAAGTTGCTGACGCTGTTGAGATGTTGTAGCAAATTCGGCTTTTTTCCACTTGTCGAAGTCATCAACATATTGCTGATAAAGTCCCGCTTGAGTATCGGGTAAATTACCTTCTGTTGATTGCCAATTCAAGCACAGCAGTGTCAACCGCAGAGGATTTTTCACTAAATTCTGAATCCGTTCTTTACCAGGTTCTTTCAAGGCAGTGCATAACTGCTTACCAGTTTCGCTAATAGCAGCAAACCATTTATAAATAAATCTCTCTACCTGTTGTGGATAAGAAAAATCTAAACTGCGATAGGTATCAAAATCAGCAAGTGCATTAATGCTGCCATCCCACAGATTAACCCGACAAGTTAACACAATTCGCGCTTGGGAAATTAACCCTGCTTCACGAAATTGTCGGGCAATTTCTGTGAGAGGATTACCTGAAGATGCGGACATTTCATCTAACCCATCTAGCAGCAGCCACACATGATTTTGCTGAAATAAAGCAACAAAATCATCCTTCAGTTGCTTAGTGGCTTCAGCTTTACCTGTTTTCTCAGCCACCTGAGTTAACCAATTCTCCAACAGATAAGCTTTTAGTTCCTTTTCTCGCAAATCTGCTAAAGATACCCAAATGACAATCGACTGATGAATTTCACAAGATACCCAATCAGCAATCTGCTGTAATAGTGTTGTCTTACCTGCACCTGGTTCGCCAATAATTGCAATTCGCTTACCTTGACTTTTAGGCGTGTTCTTCTGTTTGAGAACTTGTTCAAGAAAAGTATCATGCTCAAATGTTTTGGTGATTTCTGTCTCCTTGTACAGTTCTGAACCCTGTTCTGGAGAAATATCACCCTGACGCTTAGATGGTTTTTTACGTTCAACTAATCCCAGTGGTACGTAGACATCATCAACTTGCAAGGCGACTCCTTCAGCTGATGTCAGAGGATTTGTAGTCAGCTTTCGCCGTTCTGTCAGCATTTCATGGCAGACTTTACGCCAGTCATCGGGAGTTAACTTTGTCCCATCCTCCCCTGGGGACGACTGTAGTCAGTTGTAAGTGTTGTGTTGTGTCCCAATATCGATTTTTTGGGCAACCATTGCACCTTTCTCTGCTTTAATTTCCTCTGCTAACTTCGCAAAGTTGTTGACAACTGACGGGTGCGACTTAATTTGTTCTACTAATTTTTGAATTTCCTTTGCAGTCTCAGACTGATCCTTGTTAGCTGCGGCTTCCACTTCCCTAACAGCTTGAGCAATTTCTGGGTCTTGTTCTGCTGCTGCTTGCAGTTCTAGCACTGCTTGACCATAATCTAAACGCTGCGGTTCATTTGCCTCAACAGCACTGGTGAGTAACGGCGATTTCTTCTTCTGGCGTAGCTTTTCCATTAACTTACCACTTGCCGTCCATGTAGCATCACCAATATTTTCGCCAATTTTCTCTAGTGGTTTAGAAAGTATAGTAGCGATCGCAGTCACAACAGCCGTCATCAATATCACATCCATAATTCATTACAAACTAGCTAGATGTAGAAATTACTTCAATTTTCACACATACTCTTTCGCAAAAGCTTGGCAAAACTCAGAAACTCTAACCTTAAAGCCGTGGAAGTGTAAAAATATTATGTGTAAAGTTTATTTGCAAAATCACTTATGCCGAAAGCAATTTGGAATGGCACAGTTTTAGCCGAAACCGATAACACCGTGGTTGTGGAAGGCAATCATTATTTTCCTGCTGACACCATCAATAAGCAGTACTTTCAAGACAGTAACACTCACACCACCTGTCCCTGGAAAGGTGTCGCCAGCTACTACAGCATCGAAGTTGATGGTCAAGTCAACAAAGATGCAGCTTGGTACTATCCCAGCGCCAAGGAAAAAGCTAAGAATATCGAAGGGTACGTTGCATTCTGGAAGGGCGTAAAAGTCGAGTAAAAGTTAGGAGTTAGGAGTTAGGAGTTAGGAGTTAGGGGTTAGGAGTTAGGAGTTAGGAGTTAGGAGTTAGGGGTTATTTCTCCCCTATCTCCCTCATCCCCCTCATCCCCCTCATCTCCCCTGCCCCCCTGCCCCAAAAGCTCCCCAATAATTTAATACAGGAGGAATAAATGTCCGCCACCAATTCACCACCCCAGTTGCAAAGAGAGTTAGGGGTTTTTGGTGCAACCCTGATGGGACTGGGTTCGATTGTCGGTACGGGTGTATTTGTCAGTATTGGCATAGCGGCGGGAATTGCCGGGCCTGCGGTGATTTTAGCAGTGGCTATTGGTGCGATCGTTGCTACCTGCAATGGACTTAATAGCGCTCAGTTGGCAGCTAATCATGCAGTCAGTGGCGGCACTTATGAATATGGTTATAAATATCTCACTCCCGCTTTCGGTTTTACGGCTGGCTGGATGTTTTTGCTAGCAAAGACTGCTTCCGCTGCAACTGCTGCTTTGGGTTTTGCTGGCTATTTACTCAACATCCTAGGGGTGAGTGCCAATTGGGTTGTGCCAATAGCTCTGTTGGCTGTAGTGATTATGACATTGATTGTATTGAGCGGTATCCGACGCTCTAATGTTGCTAACACGGTAATTGTGTCAGTAACGCTGCTATCTTTAGGATTCTTTATACTGGTATGTCTGCCCCGTGTGACGGTGGTAGGTATTGACAATTTGACACCTTTTTTTACCAGTTCGCCAGGGGCAATACTTCATGCTAGTGCTTTGATGTTTGTTGCCTACACAGGTTATGGTCGCATTGCCACGATGGGAGAGGAAGCACGTTCTCCCAGAAAGACCATACCTCAAGCCATGATTGTCTGTCTGCTACTAACAATGTTACTTTACATCGCTGTGGCAACCGTTGGCATTGGCGCTGTGGGGGTGGATGTTTTCAGCAACGCCACAGGACAAGCAAAGGCGGCTCCTTTAGAAGTAGCAGTTCGCAGCGTTGCGGGTTCGGGTGCTGCTTTAGCCTTAGCTGTTGGGGCGATGACGGCTATGTTGGGTGTATTGTTGAACTTGATTCTGGGTTTATCCCGCGTGTTATTAGCAATGGGGCGGCGTGGGGATGCTCCCAGATTTTTAGCACGTTTGAATCAGCAACAAACATCTCCACACTGGGCTGTGATAGTAGTTGGGGGAGCGATCGCTACCTTGGTACTATTAGGCAATGTGAAAACTACATGGTCGTTTAGCGCTTTTAGTGTATTAATTTACTACGCAGTCACCAATTTAGCTGCTTTGCGTCTTTCCCCATCTGAACGACTTTATCCTGTGTGGGTGGGTTGGATAGGTCTTATATCTTGCCTGTTTCTAGCTTTTTGGGTTGAGTCTGCTATTTGGCAAGCAGGTTTAGGGTTAATTGTAGCCGGCTTAATCTGGCACAAAGTCCGGCGGGCAGTATCTCGACAATAATTTACATCACATAAAAACCTAATCTCTCAAACTCTCATTCTTTGCGCCTCTGCGTGAGCTTATTCTCTTAAAATCCAGCGGCGGAACAGTTCTACTATAATTCGATACCTTCCTTCAACCTCCTCAACCACATCATGACGCATTAAAGCATCTAACGCCGCTAGCATATTCTCTCTACCCAAACCTACAGACTCAGCTAAAGTATCCAGATTTAGCCCCTTTGGATAAGGTGCAAGTAACTGTAATATTGCCTGCTGACCATCTGCACCACGCGCCGCCTGACCCCAAACCCCATCAAAGTAGTAGCGCCCCCGCTTAAAAAACTCAGAATTGTTAATCACAGCTTCTACATCTTCCACTGTGAAAACTGGGGCGCGGGAATGTCCTTGTTCAAAAACAAAGTCATTATAGTGGCGCACTAACTGAAATCCTACTAGCTGGACTAAATACGGTTGACCATACGTCAAGACATAGATTTCATCTAAAGCTTCCAGGGTGTAATCAAGGGGAAAATCTTCACTTGGGTTAGCTAAAATTTGGCGGGTAGCTGCACGTTCCTGAAACCCTACAGGAATGGGAATAACACTGGCAAAGAAAGGCTGAAAGTAATCTGCTGTCATTTCTTCCAAAGTATGCAAGCCAGCCAAAGCAAAAGCAACTTGAGGACTCATTTGCACCAGTCCCCGCAGATAACCCATAAAGTCTTGAGGGATTTTTCCCACATTTATTAAATCTTCAATTTTCTCAAACTCGTCTAAGGCGATGATTAAGCCACCTGTGAGTTGTGTTGTCACTTGTTTTAAATAGCGTTCAAAATTGCGGTAAGGGAGGTTGATCAAATCAGCATCAGCTGGTGGTGGAAGTTTCACAACTTCAGAAATCTCATCACTAATTGCTATTAGCACTTCTCCGACACCTTGCGGGCTATCTCCCAAACGCAACAAATTTACATAAGCTAGCTGTATTCCTGACCCAAGACATTGAGTAGCATTGAGCAGAATAGAGGTCTTACCCATGCGTCTGTGACCATAGAGAACTACAGACTGGAGTTGATTACCCGTAACCCAAAGTTCTTTTAATTGCGCGATTATATCTTCCCTACCGACGAAGAGAGTATCTTGAACGGGGTCGCCGACTACATAAGGATTAATTACAGGCTCAGTGATGGAAATTTCTCCCACCTCGCCAGCAATCTGTAAAAGACAGTCTTTCCAAGTTTGAGCAATATTTATAATTAGCCCTCGCTCAGCTTGTGGCAAGGTGTCGGCTGTGTTTAGTATATTTGTGAGTTTGCCCAAAGAATGACTAAAAGCCAAAGATTTAGCTGTACCAGATAGGCTGCGCTCTAATAGCTGGATATTCTCTACAACTTGACGCAGACTAATAAGGGCATTCCAAACATTGGGACGTAAAAAAGGTTCCTGTGGGAAAGCAGGCACTTCCAGAGTAGCGACAGCAGCTAATTGTTTAGCCTTGTAGAAAGTTGCTAGAGTTTGGGCGAGGATGTACATTTCCTCACCGTAAAGGAGAGAACGTACTACTGCAAAAGCCACCTTTGCTTTCTCTGGTTTTTTTTCATACAGATACCAAAAACCAGCAGCAGCAGCACGAGCAGGAGTATACGAACATTGATATGCGAGCAAATGAGTCTTTAAATTTTCTTGCCAAGAACGAAAAAATTTAAAGGTTAAGGTTTCATTGATACTCTCCATAGCTTCTAATTTCAAAGTTGCATCTAGAGAATTTGAGATAACACGTAGCAAATTCCAATCAAAAGGAGCTTCAGCTAGCCGCGAAACACGCCAAATAATTTGCTCGGATGGAGTGTTATCTAGGACTTTGGTGACTGCTTGAACAACAGGAATAAATTGCAAAGTGTATGCCAGCAATTGATTAGTATTATGCAAACCTATTTCCCAATCTTGTTGCAACCAATTTTGCAAGTTAAAAGCAAGATTGGGAAGTGGAAGAAAAGTGATGCGAGGCAGTAGCCAGCTATTTTTTTTGAGTAAGTTTAGATTGAAACGTGCGCCAACTAACCAGTTGTCCACGCGCAAGCCTGCTAAACCTGCAACTAGGCTACCTATCACACCTACCACCAAGCTGCCCACCGCAGCCACCGCCAAGTCTCCAACCGCTTCTCTCATGAAGACTCCCGTAACGACGGCTGCTATTATGAACACCACAGATAGCACCAGGATGATCACCACGAATCCGATCGCATCGGACACAACAATTAATGCTATACCTGCCGCCACGCTGCTTTTTAGGCCTAATGCTACGTTGATACCAACGCAGAAGAGCATTATGACGGATGCCAAGACTTCCACCATGTTTGTTGCTTCAGTTCTTCCTATGCTGCTTCCTATCAGGCTTAACATTGTGCTTCCTATCACACCGCACAAAATGCCTGCTACTAAGCTCAAAGCTACAAAGTACGCTACATTTTCCGCTACGCCCACAGCTGCCCTTTCCGTCATGCTTTCGGCTTCACCTTCTGGTGTGCTTGTCTCTAATAATACAACAAAAACTCCCATCACACCAAAGCTAAGACCCAAAAAGCTAATAATGATAATAAGGTTGGTAAGCAAGTTTAGCTGATATAGCTTATATAGAATTAGACCTCCGGCTAAATTTGTAACTAGTATCAAAACTAACCCTTGAAAGAGCAAGTTACGCTGAATAGGATTTTGCCAATTGATTTTGTTGTCAGGAGCATTTCCACCCCCAAAGGTGTCTACATACCACCGCAAAGCCTGGGGAAAGAAAAACACCCAGTACAACAGGCGTAGATAATCTAAGGGGTTCCACAGCGAGAGGGGACGCTTCAATTTCGGTGCTAAGTTCAAGCGAGGTACGGGAGGCTGTTGTGTCATTTATTCAGCCTCCATCCTTACTGGTGAAGAACCTAACCCCCCAACCCCCTTCCCTGTGAGGGAAGGGGGAGTAATCTTACTCCCCTCTCTTCGTAGGAGAGGGGTTGGGGGAGAGGTCAAAGCGGTGTATTTCATTACGCGCCCTCCGTATAACGAAGGTAAATGCGATCGCAAAGTCGCATGAGTTTTTGAGGATGTCCGCCACTTTCTTGGATCAGTTGGATAATTTCTCGCTCTGTAAACTTCACAGGAGTCTTAGCCAAACGGCTGGTAATAAAAGCACGGACGCGGGTTTCGTCCCAAGGTTTAATATTCTCTTCTTGGCAAATACCCGCCAGTGGAGATGTCTTACCATTATCCTGACTGTCGTTAAATAGCTTGTCTAGAGGTTCGCTGGCAGCTAAAATCAACCGCACAGAAGCATCACGCCCCTCAGCTAAACCGCGTAATTGATCTCGTACTTGGCGAGTAAACCCGCTCCAGGTAAGCTTTCCCACGTTATCTATAGCTAGCAGCACTCTTTTATCTCGTAAATTGCGAGTTAACATATAGCCCTTACTTTCCGGAATGCCTACCTCGTAGCATAAAGCACCGTAGAATTCATTTTCATCATGAAGCAAATTCAAGTCTAGGAAAACTTGCTGACGTTTAAGCCGAGTTTCTGCCTGTTGACAAATAGCCGATAGTAGAGAAGATTTACCGATACCCTCTTCGCCAATTAAAGCTACACTACTACCACTATTAAGTACCTCAAATATCCGCCCGATTTCCCGTTCCCGTCCAAAGAATAGTTGCGGATCTTCCACTCTCCCTTGTTGGGCAATGAAGGGGTTGGTAATTAAATTCTCGGTGATAGTTAGATTCAGCGTTCCATCAGGAATTAAATTCTCTTTTACATAAATCACTGGCGTGAGATGCTCTGGAATACGATGTAATTGAATCTCTACACAGCCAAACTTATAAGCCTCTTCAATGGAACGCTTCGCGGCTAACGCTCTGTAAAAGCCGACAGCAAATGCGATCGCAGCTGCATCGCCAATACTATCATTCATCCCAATTACAAAGGGGATATGTTGTGCGATCGCCTGTGCCTGTATCTTAGAATAACAGGCATTCAGCACCACACAATTAACTTGCTCTGTAAATAATGCAAACATTGCCGCCAAAGCTTCAGGTTCTATCGGCTGAATTTGACCCACTTTATTTTCAAAGCAAAGCTCACCCGTACTTTTACCATGCCCAGAAAAATGTACTATCTGGGGATTAAGATCAAATATTGCTTGAGTAATATCCTCTACACGTACTGAATCTCGCTGTTCTAGTTGGTATCTTCGCTCTTTGGCTAATTGCAGCTTTTCTTTGATATCTCGCAACTCCTGTCCCAAACGCAGTCGGGAAGCATCACTAGGATCGGCAGCCAAAAACAGGATTTTTACGGGAATATCACCGTTCATGAGAATATAACGTTAAATTATTCACCAGCATATCACTGTAATACTGAGAAAAATTTCACTTTTATGTACAGGGCTTACGCACGGGTTAGAATTTTACGTCATTACGAGCGTACTCCTTCGGAGAACCCGTAGTGTAGCGAAGTAATCGCAAAAGCTTGGTTTTTCGTCACGAATGCGTAAGTCCTAATGTATAGTGCTAGCCAGATGTGTTAGGACAATATTGATTGCTCAAAGCCAATAAGCAACTGGGTTTCCACTCAGAACTCAGCACTTTGCTATATTGCAGAACTAGCATTTGCCAAGAAATCTAAGGAAAATATAAAATTAGTGACTTATCTATCTACGGTAAGACGTAGTTATTTTCTTGTTTGTAGAAATTAGAGTAGAAGTTACCAAATTACTCCTTTGCACACAAATGAATTATTGTCAAGATAAAGAGCAATTATTACATACGCAGCTGGTGAAATGTGGCGTACATTACGGCAAAGCTGCTAAAGTAGCAAAAATTATCGCATCTGGTTATCCAGATGAGCTTTTAACTGACGACGAAATAAAACTTACTCAAGAAGTTTGTAGAGAGTGGTTAAGACAACGACAGCGATTAAATTCTATTGAAGAAAACATTAGCTTCTAAGAGCTTATTTGTCAAGTCTGAATGGTTTTATTTTGATAGATAATTGCATTATTTAGGTGCGATCGCTCTTTAGTCAGCTTATAAGTACCCCTCATAAACTACCTATACCATAACTAATAAAAACTTTGTGTCTTAGTGTCTTTTGTGGTTCAATATTTTTTACCACTAAGGCACAAAGACACAAAGTATTTTCAATTCAATGTTGCTGTTTCTGCTACACTCCTAATCATTTCTTCTAAAGTTCTGAGTAATTCTTGCTCGTTGTAAGGTTTAGAAAAATAGGCACTTGCACCTAATTGCATTGCTAGTTGCCGATGTTTATTGCTGCTGCGAGAGGTCAGCATGGCGACTGGGATATTTTTAATATTAATGTTTGAGTTGATACGACCTAAGAAGCCATAACCATCAAGGCGTGGCATTTCAATGTCGCAAATCACTGCTTGGACTTTCAAGCCACTTTCAAGTTTTTCTAAAGCATCTTGACCGTCTTTAGCCTGTTCTACTTGATAACCGCCTTTTTCTAAAGTCAAAGCTAAGAACCGACGCACATTTATGGAATCATCTACAATCAAAATTGTGCCTTTTTGTTTGGCTGGAGTTGCTGGTAGCTTTTCAGCATTCAAAAATAGGAAGGGTGTCTTCAATCTTGCTGATGGTAATTGATTATTTCTAGGAGTCCGCTGATTACTAGCAATCCAATATAGCAATTCATTGATATTAACTAATGCTACGACTCGTCCATCACCCAAAATTGTGCAGTTGTTGAAACCTTCAGGTAAAGGTATATTTCCTTCAACTTGGCGGATAGCAACTTCTTGTTCACCCCAACAACGGTCTACTTGTATAGCTACTGGTTGATTATTGCCTTTAACTATTAATACGCTGCTAGCATTAATTGCTGGGGGAGTTTCTAATTCTGGGCTATCATGGCGTGGACAATTAAATTCAAAGTAGCGACCAAGGCGAATTAATGGTAGCATGGTGCCTTGCCAATTCAGGACTTCACTACCTGACATGGGAAAAATTCGGTCATTTTGCAGTAAAAATACTTCGGAAATTACATCTGTAGGAAATGCTAATAGCATTTTATTGCTTTCTATCAGCAATACTCTTGCCACAGAAAGGGTAAACGGTACTGATAATGTAAAGGTAGTGCCAATTCCCGGTTCGGTATCTACTTTAATATCTCCTCGAACCAATTTGAGGTTATTACGAACTACATCCATCCCCACACCGCGACCAGATAATGCTGTCACTTGGTCGGATGTGCTAAACCCAGGTTCAAAAATTAATGACAACAGTTCTTCATCAGTTGCACTCTCAATTAAACCAGCATCTAATTTCATCGCTAAGGCGCGAGAGCGAATTTTCTCTAAAGAAATGCCCTGACCATCATCACGTATAGTAATAATTGTGCGATTACCACGGTGGCTAGCTTTAATTTCAATCAAGCCTTGTTCTGGTTTACCTAAAGCTTGGCGAGTGGCAGAATCTTCGATACCATGATCGAAAGCATTCCTTAACAGATGCATTAAAGGGTCGTTCAAAGCTTCTAAAATGCTGCGTTCAATTAGAGTGTTGCCACCTTCAATTTTCAATTGCACATTTTTGCCATACTCTACATTTAAATCGCGCAAAGCTCTAGGAAAACGCTCTACTAAATCAGACAATGGACGCATTCTGATGTGAGTCAGCTTTGTCTGCAATTGTTTTGATGTTTTGCTGAGTTTGCGAGCAATTTGATCTGTATCGTCAACGCTTAATTGAATATCTGTAGAAACTTCTTGTACTTGCACAATGGTTTCCATAACTTCCTGCGATCGCAAGTTTAATTCGTTATAGCGATCCATTTCCAAACCATCAAAATCTCTTGTTATGCTTTGTGTTTGCTCACTCTCATCAGCTAGCGATCGCTCCCGACCAGATATGGCATTTTTTGTAGTAATCTTATCACATTCTCTCCGCAATTCTTGGTTTTCGCGGTCGAGAAGTTGCATTCGCTGGCTGAGATGCCGCACAAGTTTGCGTAATTTTTCTATTTGCGAATTTAGCCCATTACGCTGGACAATCAGTTCACCAAATAAATCATTAATTTGCTCAAGTTGTTTACTAGGAACGCGAACAGTATTTTCTGGATTTTCCCGGTCTTTAACAACACCAACTGACTCTATTTTATGTTCGACAAATTTAAAATCTGTTGTGGAAATTTCCCTAGCAACTAATGTGTTTTCCTCTGGCATATCAGCCGGATACATATCATCATCTAAGTATTCTGTATTTGCCACATTTATCTCAGAGAAAACTTTCCTATCAACTGCATTTGTGGCAAAAGTTGCAACTTCATGCAACTCAATATGTGTAGGTAGACTATCACGTTGATTTGTCAACACCAAAGCTTGCGATCGCCGCCATGCTTGTAAGGCTAACCGGGCAATTTCCGGCACACGTTCAGGTTCCGGCGCTTCTATGTGTTGTTTGATTGACTCACAAAGTTGGGTAAAAGCTGTTAATTGCAGCATTTCACCCAAACCGCCTAATTCAGCTGCCATGATGGCAACTTCTTCCTGCAAACATGGTTGTTGACTATCTGCCAACACCGATTCTAAACGCTGCAAACATCCTTCTACTTCTGTTTCAAAGAGCAAAGGAATAATATCTTGCCCGTCTTCCGGCGATAGCATAGTTGTAGCGTCTTCTGGGGTGGGTTCACCCAAGCGATCGCGTAATTCATCAAAAACGGGATAACAAAAGCTGGCTAACCACTGTTCTTCTATAGCATTTTCTTCTTTTAAAAGTTGTACAATTTGACGTAACCAATCAACACCAGAAAGCAGTAAACTTTGTAATTCCGTATCAAACTCTAGAGAACTTTTTTTGGTTTTTAATACTTTTAAAGAATCTTCCAAGCGATGAGCTAAATCACTTAATGTCTTAAAACCCATCATCGCCGCCCCACCCTTAATAGAATGAGCAGCACGCAATGCAGCATTAATTTTATCTAAATCGATGCGGTTCTGAGAGTCGATTTCCAACAATACCCCTTCCAAAGTATTCAGGTAATCTATAGCTTCTTCCAGAAACTGCCTCTGGATTTCCAATTCTTTATTCATAGTTTTTGTTATTTGTCAGTGGTCAGTGGTCAGTGGTCAGTGGTCAGTGGTCAGTGGTCAGTGGTAAAAAAAGCAACTAACAACTAACAACTGACAACTGACAACTAACTAACTTTAAAAGTCTCTACAGTCTCTTGTAATTGATGAGAAATCTCCACAGTTTCTTGCAGAGATTGGGAAACTTGGCGTGAAGAATCGCTGGTACGTTGTGAGATGGCAGCGATATCTTTCATCAGTTGGCTAACAGTTTGTGATGTTTCTACCTGAGATGCAGTTGCAGTAGAAATCGATTGTATTAACAAGTCAATTTGACGCGATACATCTAAAATTTGACTCAAATTTTCCTTAGCCTCTTCCACAATTCGAGTACCATCTACCACTTGAATTGTGCCTATTTCCATTGCCTGCACCACTTCGTTGGTTTCCCGTTGGATATTTTCGACAATTTCTTCAATTTCTTGAGTTGCTGCGGCACTGCGGGCTGCCAGTTCGCCTACTTCTTCTGCAACAACAGCAAAACCTTGTCCTTCTTCACCAGCACGGGCTGCTTCAATGCTGGCGTTGATGGCGAGTAAGTTGGTTTGCATGGCGATTTGGTTAATCAAGGACACCACGCGCGATATTTGTTGAGAAGATTCTCCCAGACGTTTGACTTTCTTGGCAGTATCACCAACGGTTTCTCTTAATGAAAGGATGTTTTGCACTGTAAAATCCATTGCTTGTCCACTCTTGGCAGCATTGTCAGCAGCATGGTTGGCAACTTTTGCAGCTTGTTGGGCGCTTGCAGCTACAGCCTGCATAGAATGGGTCATTTTGTCAACAGCATCCAGGGTGCGGTTGATTTCGGCGGCTTGGATGAGTGCTTCCTCTGCTAATTGGCGAATGGCTGTTTCGTTAGAACCAATTGCGCCATTTACCTGGGTAGCAGCTTGTTTAACTTGGGTGACAATATCTCGCAAACTTTCGACGATGGAGTTAAAAAAGTCAGCAACAGTGCCAATTTCTCCAGTGGTTACGTCTGCACGCACTGTCAAATCACCTCTAGCTGCACCTTCTACGTTGTTGAGTAGTTCTAAAAGTTGTTGTTGCAGTGCTTCTGGAGAGACTTGGGCTGTTTGTGGTTGTTCTGTCACCAAGCCTGGTAATTGCGTGGACGCATGGTTAATATTTGCATTCAATACTTCTGACTCATCTGCTTTTGGTGTTTCCAGAGGAGTATTAACTTCACCTTTACCTAGAGTTGCATTGAGAATTGGTTGTGTGACACCCTTGGCTATCCAAGTGGCGATCGCTCCCACAATTGCTGCTATTAATATTGTAGCGATCGCTATTGTCCACAACAATTGTCTTTGAGGTGCAAAAGCAATTGCTGTATCTGTGGATAAAAGTATTTGCCAGTTTAAATTTGGTAAACCTTCGAGTTTTGTAGATGGAATGTAGCTGACTAATTCTTGCTTTTTATGATTTTTTTGAACTGTTGTAAAAGTATCGATTTTCTTAACTGCCAATACTTGAGCTAAACCGGGATACTCTGCTTTTGCATCTTTCCCCATGAATTCTTTTTGTGGAGTCAGGAAAACTTTGCCTGAGCTATCGAGTAAATGATATTGTTGTCCTTTGCTTGTATAGTTTTGAATCACTTCTCCTAAAGATGTGACAGGCACACTTGCTTTTACTACAGCGATGGTGTTGCCCGTGTTACTATCTTTAACTGGTGCAGATATATCAATACTCACTACATTAGTCTGATTTGATTTTTCCGGCTTACTAATAATAGCTGTATCTTTTTGTAGAGTTTCTTGAAAATAGTTGCGGTCTTTTTGATTATCTAGAGGTTCACCGCGAGATTGAACAATCAAGTTACCTTCAAGATCCACAACAGCAATGCTGTTATAAACTTTGTAAGCTTCCACAAGCCGATTTAGGACAGCTTGCTTTTCTTCATCGCTGGTTCTAGCGATAATTTTGGCATTTGTCAAAAATGGCAGATTTGCCAGTACTTGAATATCTCTATATCTTCCCAACATAAAACGGTTGACTGTGTTGGTTAAGTCAATAGCTGCGGCTTGTTGAGATTGAGTAATTTGCTGAGTAATTGATTTATTAATCAAAGTATAAGCGATCGCTCCTATGCCCAATGTTGGTATAGTGCTAATGGCGATCGCTAAAATTGTGGCTTTTTGACTGAAGCTGAGTCGCTGCAAGTAAGCTACTGCACGACTCCACACAGAACCATCAACTGTTGCAATATCAGGCTTACTTGATAGCTCTACCATACTATCAGGAAGCTGTGGGGATGAAATGAAACCTGCTCGATTTTGAGCATCACTACTCTTAGGCATGTCAGTTTTATGAAACATACTATAATTCTCCTGAATAGGTATAAAACACTAAAAAACCAGATTTTAGTAACACCTAATCATTGCGGAGAATAGAAGAATCTACAATAGCTTGTGCATCTAAAACCAACAAGGTTTCTTCTTCTTGCACAACACACCCACGTAAATAAGGCACTAAACTAGATGCGACTTGTCCTACAGGTGAACGAATATCATCAGGCATGAATTTAGTTGTACCTTTTATTTCTTGAACAACTAAGCCCAAAAGCAGTGATTCGACTTTAATCACAACCACATTGTACTGCCACAATTTATGATCTAAAGCTTCTAAATTCAGCAACCTGGGCAGATCAACAGCCCAAATTATCCGATTGCGCCAATTCATTAAACCCAAAATGCAAGCAGGCATATTTGGCATCGAAGTTACAGCTTCAATAGGCAAAATTACCGCTTCTTGCGTGTGCTTCATTGATAAAACAGCAGTTGTCTGTTGATTTAGCTGAAATTTGAGATAACCATCTAATAAGTTATTTTTTGTTTTTTTTGCAGTCAGGATCATTTGAGCATTATTCATTGATTTAAAACACCACTGATTTAATAGCGCGTAATAGTTGCTCGCGTGTATATGGCTTAGTTATATAAACATCAGCACCTTGTTTCATTGCCCACAAGCGGTCAATTTCCAAATTTTTAGAACTACAAATTACTATTGGTAATTTTTGAGTTGCCGGATTTTTTTTCAGAGACCGACATAACTCAAATCCACTCATCCCTGGCATAACTACATCAGTAACAATTGCATCTGGCTCTTGTAACAAAGCTTTTTCTAAAGCTTCTTTAGCACCACTAGCTTTAATCACGTTGTAACCACTTTCTTTAAGATAATGGCTCATTAGTTCCAATTCGCTGGGCGAATCTTCTACAATTAAAATTGTGCCAACCAAGGTAAGACTCACTTAATAAACCTCCTAAAAAAGTTGTTTTGAATAAAATTGCCTGAATTGGATGCAGCTGAATATAATTAAATTAACCAATGTGTTTAAACACTATTTTGAGCAAATCTGATTGTGTAAAAGGCTTAGTTAGATAGCCGGATGCTCTCACCAGTTTGGCTTTTGCTCTGTCGATAAAGCCTGTTCTCCCAGTCACCATAATGATTGGTATATTCTTAAAAGCTGAATGCTTACGCAATAAAGAACATAGCTCGTATCCGTCTAAATTCGGCATTTCAACGTCTAGCAAAATTAAGTCTGGTTTGCTGCGTAAAATTTGCATTAAAGCTTTTACTGGGTCGTTGATTGTAACTACTGTAAATGGATTTCCTTCTAGAAAAAGGTTGATAGAATTCAAGACTGTTTGGCTATCATCAATACACGCAATTGTATAAAGACTTTTCTGCACAATTGATGAGCCAGTTGTTGTATTTCTCTTTTGCAGAGGTTCCAGAATTTTTTGTCTCAGCAATTGTTGCCCATTTGCTAATGGTGACTGAGATTGAGGTAATTTAGCTGTGGGCAAAACTTGAGAATTACCTGCACCATGAACTGGTGATTGAATATTTGTCCGATGTCGTAACTGCCTTTGACAATATTCGACTAATAACCGCAAGTCCAAATAACAAAACTTTGGTAATTCATCCCACAAACTCTCAGAAGAAAATTCATAACTTCCTTCTTTCACTACTAAAAAAGACTGTAATACTTCTTTAGCCAATCCTTCTATAAGTTTTGCCGCTTGCGTATGGCTGAGATATTCCTGATTGACTAACCAACAAATACCTTGATAATCTGCATATGGTATTGACTGATTTTCATTTTTTGGTTCAAACATCAGCCGCATCTGTACGCGAGTAGCGCTGTTGAGAGTCGGGATCTTTTGACTCAACTGTCGCAAGTGACTATCCAGCCGTTCAAACAGTTGATCTGAGTAGGAAGCGTAAGTCAGTTTACCTTCTTCTAAATTAATTAACCAAGAACCTGTAACAGTAAATACATGCAAGCAACCTGTAGCATGACGACTAGTTAATTGTGCTAACAGAGACAGCGGATGTAGTTTATGGCCCAATCGGTAGCTATCTGTAGGAGTTGTACTCATTTTGCTTTTACTTCAGCTAAATTTAATACATGTAAGCTAAATTTGGTTATCAGCCTCGCCACAATTCCCATGAAAATATTAATCAACAGTTTTTTGTAGTATAAAATACAAAGCTTTAAATCAGGAACTTGTGGATATCACCAGCAGCAAACATATTTTGAGATTGTCAACACCCCATTAATTCGTAATTGTATGTTAATTTACTTACTTGTTTGTACTGAAATTGCTCAACGTCTCTGGAAAATAAGTTAATAAAAAGTAAAGACTAAATAAAGTCACTTGACTTGAAATAACTTTTAAGTGATAGCCACTGAAATACTACAGTTAAGTTACCAAAATATAAGTAAATTTTTCTCAGTGCTAACACTTAAAAAAAATCTGCCTCACCCCAATGCAAATGAATGTGACGATTTATTAAGTAAAATTTCTGAGATTTAATATAAACTAACCATGAAAATTACCTCAGCTTTTATTGGTGTAATTCTCTATATGGTTCCCACTTCAGCAATTATTATTAATGTAGCGTGTTCAATTTCAGTAGTTGATTTGCAGCACCGTGTAATCACCTGATTTAGGCGAATAAAATGTCAAAAAAAAGTTTCAAGACTATGCAGTAATTAGCTAGTGCTTGAAACTTGTTACTATTTTATGTTTACACGTACATGCGGATGAAAGGACTTGAACCTTCACTCCTCTCGGAACTAGAACCTAAATCTAGCGCGTCTGCCAATTCCGCCACATCCGCATTAGTTTAATATCATATCATAACTAATTATGGATGGGAAGAGGGAATTGGGAAAAAACTCAATTCCCAATTACATGACTGCAACGCGAGGCAGACGATGCTTGAACCCGCAGAGAATTTCCCATGAAATGGTGTTGAGTTTTTCTGCCCAATCGTTAGCTGAAATTTGCTCGTTTCCCTGTTGACCAAGTAAGGTGACTATTTCCCCTTCTTGTAAATCACCAAAAGCACTGATATCCAGCATCAACTGATCCATTGTAATTGTGCCGATTTGTTGCACTCGTTGACCGCGAATTAATACCTGCATGTTGTTAGAAAGATTACGCGGTACACCATCAGCGTAACCAATTCCCACGACAGCCAAGCGCAGTTCATGAGGGGCGATGAATTGATGACCGTAGCTGACACCAGTTCCAGGGGCAATTGTTTTAACTTGGGTAACTCGCGCTTTGAGTTGTAAAACTGGCTTGAGGTCAACGGCATTTTGTAAATGAGTCGCTGGATAGAGTCCATAAACTGCCAAACCGACTCGTACAATGTCATAGTGCAATGCTGAATCTGTAAGAGTGGCGGCTGAGTTTGCCAAGTGCAAGCAGGGGATTTTAATTCCCATTGCTTTGATTTGGGCGATCGCTTCTGAAAATCTTCTATGCTGTTCTTGCATCACTGTCGCATCAGGACTATCTGCTGTTGCGAGGTGAGAATAAATACTTTTGATGTCAAGATGAGGCAACCGCTGCACTAACTGCACAAATTCAGCTGCTTGCTGCCAATTAGTACCTAAGCGAGACATTCCCGTGTCCAATTTGATGTGTACGGAAATAGGGGAATCATGCTCAATAGTTTCTAGAATGTTAGAAAAAATTAAGGCTTGTTTGGGGCTGCACAGAGTTGGCTGTAATTTCCATTGGGCGATCGCGTGAATTTGCTCTAGTGTATGAGTCGCCCCTAAAATCAAAATTGGAGCATTAATCCCAGCTTCTCGTAATTGAATGCCCTCTGGAACTGTGGCGACTCCCAGCCAACTAGCTCCTGATTGTAATGCTGTTTGGGCGACTGTTACTGCTCCGTGTCCATAAGCATCAGCTTTTACCACCGCCATCAACTGAGTACGTGGTGATAAAAACTGCACCAGTTGTTTGACATTGTGCGATAAAGCCTCTAAATCAATTTCCACCCAAGCACGTTGTGAGAACCAAGCGTAGGTATCGCACTCAAGATTAAAATCAACATTACGGGTTGGCTTACGACTTAACATTTTTACTCCCTCCTATCACACCACTGCTAAGCTTCTAGGTTATTTATTATGCTTATTCATAGTCCTATAAGCCACATAGCGAGTTAATCAGGAAGTTTACCGTTGATTGGCGAATTGATACAAGTTGCTTAAGTGTCAGTTGTCAGTGGTCAGTGGTCAGTGGTCAGTATTTATTCTCCTTGTCTCTCCATGCCCCATGCCCAATTCCCAATTCCTAATCCCCTGTAACTAAACATTAATTTTTAAATTATTCCGGAAGTATAATTTATTCTCATCTTCCAAGAAGAGTATATTTGTGTTAATATATGTAAAACTAATACCTTGAGCGTTAATCAATGGGGAAGGTTTTAGTCCTTAACGCCTCTTACGAACCGCTCAATATCACGAGCTGGCGTCGGGCAGCAGTTTTGTTAATTAAAGGCAAAGCAGAACGCGTTGAACACAACGGTAAATTTCTTTATTCTGATTTTCCGTTGCCAACCGTAATCCGATTGCGTCATTACGTGCGCGTTCCCTATAAGGAAATGCCTCTCACTCGCCGCAATATATTGCACCGTGACGGTCATACATGCCAATACTGCGGTTATGTAGGTGATGAGTTGACGTTAGACCATGTAATACCGCGATCGCGCGGCGGGGGCGATAGTTGGGAGAACATTGTGACGGCTTGTGTACGTTGCAATGTTAAAAAAGGCAGTCGCACACCCCACGAAGCACACATGCCTTTACGTCATTCCCCTCGCCAACCTTACAGCAGCCTCTATTTCGAGGTCAGCAAGCATCTGAAGAATGGTTTACACCAAGAGTGGCAAAAATATGTCATAGGTCTTTAACCCTGAGATCAGCAACTTAATAAAGATGGCAGAGTAGTTGTCATCATATTTGCTGCTGCGATTATGTCTTTGGCATAGACCTGTATGCATCTGGTGTCAGCTTAATTCTAGGTGCAAAAACACTTTATTGACTGAATGTGTCCGCATGAAGTGATGATAAAACGTGCCGGTTAGATTCACTGCGCCAGTTGCAAAGGCTATCACGCTCCGCCGACAGCCTTTGCAACTGGCGTCGCTAAGAGGATGTCTTAGAAGTCTAATTTAACACTGACCCCAGCGACTAGAAGTCGCGGCTACACATACAAAACCCACCTACCCTTCTCCTTCGGAGACGCTTACGCGAACGGGAACGCCAAGGGCGAACGTGGGTTCAAAAAGCTCAATTTTCGGTTAGTCCGCGCAGGCGGACTTCGCCTGTGTAGTAGCGAATTATATTCGCCTAATACTTAAGAGACATCCTCTAAGCAACTGAGGTACACCCAAATCTTTTTTGCCAAGCTTAATAGCTCTGAAAACGTACCTCACCAGCCCGGTAACCGCTATATTTAACGACAGAAAATCAAAAGATTTATATTCCTGTGAAATGGAATTTGAACAACCAAAAGCCTTTGCCTTTAGCCTTTTTATCCACTTAGGTGGAATTTAGCATATTTCTCACAAATTCTATTGATAAAAAAATAGACCCAGATACGTATCCACAGGCTTCTATATTTTTGCGAAGATCATAATGTGCGGCTAAATCAGTAAAGTGCTGATTTTAACATTTCTTAACAAATTAACGACGCCTCACACTCAACAAAAACGTTTGCTATGCAATTGAATTCTTCTTTTAAGCAGTCTGAGAAATTCTCATTGAAGACAGAACCGCACCCTGAAGATGGTGACATAGATAAAGAAGCGGTTGAAGTGCCATTTACTAAGCCATCTTTGCCACCATCCACAGGTGATGGAATAAGTATTTATACAGGTCAACGTAACAATTCTTTGGCTTTTCAGAAGTCAGAAGAATTGCAAAAGACCCTCCTAGCACACCAACATGAGCGTCATCTGATAATTCTCCAAGATTTTCCTGATCCTGATGCTCTCTCTTCTGCTTGGACTTACCAGTTAATTGCCCAGCAATACGATATTAAGTGTGAAATTATTTATGCTGGTACTTTAAGTCACCAAGAGAATATTGCCTTGGTGAAGCTGACAAACTTACCAGCTCAGCGCTGGACAATGCAAACCCTGAAAAGCAAAGACTTATCAGCTTATCAAGGTTTTGTCTTAATTGATAATCAAGGAACAACAAGTCAGCTACTATCGTGCATACAACATGCAAAGATACCGCTGATAGCAGTTATTGATCATCACAGTTTACAGGCGGAACTCAAGTCAGAGTTTGTAGATGTTCGTCCTTATGTACGAGCAACTGCAACGATTTTTACACAGTATTTACAAGTGGGGTTACTGACCTTAGATAGCAGCATCGGTCAACATGTGAAATGTGCTACAGCCTTAATGCATGGCTTGCGATCCGATACTAATCGGCTGATGCAAGCGCAAGAAGAAGACTTTATGGCAGCTGCATATCTGAGTCGATTTTATGATGCCCAGGTGCTGAATGCGATTTTACAGGCAAATCGTTCCAAGCGGGTGATGGATGTGATCGAGCGATCGCTAAAAAATCGCATCGTCCAAAATAACTTTTCCATTGCTGGGGTTGGTTATTTACGCTACGACGACCGCGACGCCATCCCCCAAGCGGCTGATTTTCTGGTGACAGAAGAAAACGTCCACACCGCAGTAGTTTACGGCATTGTTCACGATGAAGATGATGAATTGGAAGTAGTCATCGGTTCTTTGAGAACTACAAAACTCACCTTAGACCCCGATGAATTCATCAAAGAAGCCTTTGGACAAGATAGCACAGGGCGATTTTTTGGTGGTGGACGCACCAGTGCAGGCGGCTTTGAAATTCCTATGGGTTTCTTATCAGGTAGTAATGAAAATTCCGCTTATGCAAAAATGAAATGGGAAGTTTTTGATACTCAAATTAAGCAAAAGCTGCTGAGGTTAGTTAATCCTAAAGACAACCCAATTCAGTCAGAGTAAAACAGAGCAAAGGGGCGGAAGGTAAGTTACAGTAAATCTTTTCGCTTTACCTCCGCTCTCTTTTCTAAATGCCGTTCATACCAACATCTCAATCTTGCTAACGAGGAGGATTATGAAACCTAGAGAACTCCAAATGTTACAAAGTTTGTACGAGCAAGATTATTATGCTTGGGTAAAGCAAACCGCAGAGCTTTTACAATCACATCAGTGGGATGCGCTGGATTTAGACAACTTAATTGAGGAAGTATTGGACTTGGGTAAGAGTCAACAGCGAGCGTTGCAAAGTGCATTGCGGTTAGTGTTATCACATTTGTTGAAGTGGAAATATCAACCCGAACGTCGTACCCGCAGTTGGCAAGTGACCATTACCCGTGAGCGACTGAATATAGATGAATTGCTGCAAGAAAGTCCCAGCTTGCGCCGTTTTTTAGATGATGCACAGTGGATTAATACTACTTATCAAAGAGCGCGGCGAGAGGCTATGGTGGAAACTGGTTTGTTGTCAGAAAATTTTGCGATCGCCTGCCCTTTTTCTGTCGATGAAATTTTAGACTTAGACTTTTATCCTCACACTGAAGAATAGCCGTAAGGTTATTTACGCTACAACGACTGCGATGCTAACACAAAATTAAGTAAATATACGGCTTATATCTAGTATTTGAATTGGCTAGCATCATGACTAAAATGATTAGTCAGTTTAATTTATGATGGAAACTATAATTTTTCTTTGCAACGGTGAAGCAAAATACGATACTGGAAGAGGAGTTATTAACAATAGAGAACTCCCTAGCATGATAAAGTCGGTAATTTCGTCAGGAGAGTATTTCATAACATCTTGGAGTTGTGGAAATTCCAAATTTATCAAAGTTGGAGACAGAGCCTATCTTCAAAGAAGCGGAAATATTGGCAATGAACCTAGCGGTTTTATTGCTGCTGGTCATGTTATCGCAGCGCCAGAAAATGAGTAATTAAAAGTTTTAGATAGCAAAAAATATTCCAATCTAAGTCAAGCATACGTATTCGATGATAATGGATGTTTTTTCGTTAAAATCCAGATAAATTCAGTTGTTGATTTTGATGTTCCTTTGCAACAGAAAGAATTAAAGAAATACTCTCAATTTCAAATAGCTAATTTTAATTTCGGAGGAAGCGGTTGTAGATTCAACAGTAAAGCTGCTCCTTATTTAGATTCTGAATGGGAGAAGCATTCTATAATCGAACAAAGAAAAGGAAGAGGACGTAGACTCGTTGATTTTTTCTTTGAGCGTGGAGAGTATTTTAAGAACAATAAAGACTATCTAGCAGCGATTGATGCTTATAAGCAAGCCTTGGAGGTCGTTCAAAAATATAGTAAAGCAATTAATAAAATAGAGCTTTGTAAATCAATTTTGGAGAGGCGAAACAAAACAAAGCCTCCAGAACCACCAATAGATCCCGAACCTAAAACACCATCAAGAGAAATAAAAGAGCTATCACTTGCTAGAGAAAAACTCGATCAAGACAATTTCTTCACATGTAAAGATGATGCTGATGCTCGGAAGAAGATTACCGTCTCAATAGCTAGGAGACAGGGACAATCAAAGTTTCGTGAAACTTTGCTAAAAGCCTATTCTGGAAAGTGTGCAATCACTAATTTTGATGCAGAGGAAGCGCTCGAAGCTGCTCACATAATCCCTTACATTGAAACAGAGAATAATCATCCTTCCAATGGGTTGTTATTACGTGCTGATTTGCATACATTATTTGACTTAAACCTTATTGCTATCAATCCAGAAACACTGAAGGTAAATATTTCGCCTGAACTCCAAAAAACTGAATATCAAGGAATCAAAGGAAGTAAGTTGCGAATTCCAGATAAAGAAGATTACCATCCTAACAAAAAGTTTTTGAAACAGAGATTTGAGCAATGTAAATGGTGTCAAAACGAATGAGACTAAATAAATCGGCGATTTTGTTCGTCAGTCCTTGTATATTTAAGTTAGATAATGACAAGCTTGATTTACCTAGATTATGAGTAGCTTAAACGAAGTCGAACTCGCTGTTAGTCAACTTTCACCAGAGGATCTTGCCGCTTTTCGTGCTTGGTTTGCCGAATTCGATACAGCAGCCTGGGATAAACAGATTGAAAAAGATGTGGTTGCTGGTCGGTTAGATGCATTGGCAGAGAAAGCACTTAAACATCTGCGAGAAGGTCGTTGTACTGATCTGTGAAACATCGAACTGCCCCAGATTTTTGGTATGAGAAATTGCTAAGTGGCAGATAGCCTTATATATACTCATTATGCTTTGTGAGAGTCATAAAATGACACAACAAGAATTATTGAATGAGTTTTTATCTCTTCCTCCTGAAGCACAGCGTCAAGTAATGGATTTTATTGCTTTTTTGCGGCAAAAATATCCAGTGCTTGAACCTGCCTCTGAGACACCAGATTTTGATTTAATCAATGATAGTTTTATTGGAATGTGGCGCGATCGCCAAGATTTAACTGATAGCACAGCTTGGGTGCTTAGTGTTAGAGAAAATGAGTGGTCAAAGTCACATGACTAACTCAAATATTATTGATACTACGAGATCATTTATAACGTAAATCTTAAGTAGGGTGTGTTACGGCTTTAGCCTAACGCACCATGTTCTGAGCGGTGCGTTAGGCGCTCATATTATCTTTATCGTGACAAGTCATATCAAAATATGCGCCTAACACACCCTACAAAAATTTTAGTTTTGCTAAGTGGTGGATAGCGTTTTAATATTGTGTTAAAGCAGCTGAACTTAGTACTCAGGACTCTAGTTGTGGAACTGTATCTAATTCGTCATGGCATCGCCGAAGAGAAGGAAGCTGGCATTCAAGATGAACAGCGAAATCTCACCAAAGAAGGGCGACAAAAAACTGAAAAAGTTGCCCAGCGGCTGAAAAAGCTGGGTTTGCAATTTGATTTGATTCTCACCAGTCCCTTAGTACGCGCCCGCCAAACGGCTGAAATTCTCATAGCAGCCGGACTTAGTTCCCACTTAGAGGAATCAACTCACCTTGCCCCTGATGGACAAATTTCTAGTTGGCTGCTTAACTGGTTAGAACCCAGAAATTATTCCCCAAATACCCAACTTGCCTTGGTGGGACATGAACCTTGTTTGAGCAGTTGGGCAGAAATTTTGCTTTGGGGGGAAGTCAAAGCCAGCCTAGTCTTGAAAAAAGCAGGTATGATTGGGATAAAACTACCAGAAATAGGCTCTGCTGTGGGTCGTAGTCAGATGTTCTGGATGACACCACCCAAGTTCCTGCTGTAACAGTTTTTCAACCTTTCTCTAAGGATTGTTGTTAGATCGGCTACTGTTATGGCGAAAATCATTTTCTGGTAAATTAACTAGTCGGATATTTCACAAAGCAAATGGTGTTGCCATGATGGTGTGCGAATACAAGCCTGGTTTAGAAGGCATTCCCGCCGCCCAATCGAGTATCAGTTATGTAGATGGGCAAAAGGGAATACTAGAGTATCGTGGCATCCGGATTGAGGAATTAGCAGCAAAAAGTACATTTTTGGAAACTGCTTATCTCTTAATCTGGGGTGAACTGCCAAGTAAAGAAGAACTAAAAGCGTTTGAGGATGAAGTTCTCCACCACAGGCGGATAAAATACCGCATTCGGGACATGATGAAATCCTTTCCCGAAAGTGGTCACCCAATGGATGCTTTGCAAGCTTCTGCTGCGGCTTTGGGTTTGTTCTATTCTCTACGGGACTTACATAACCCTGTTTACATTCGGGATTCTGTAGTGCGCTTGATAGCAACCATTCCCACGATGGTGGCTGCATTCCAGTTGATGCGGAAGGGTAATGATCCGGTGCGGCCTCGTGATGACTTAGGCTACTCCGCCAACTTTTTGTACATGCTTAATGAGCAGGAACCCGATCCCTTGGCGGCAAAAATTTTCGACATTTGCTTGATACTTCATGTCGAACATACAATGAATGCCTCTACCTTCAGCGCGAGGGTAACGGCTTCTACCTTAACTGACCCCTACGCCGTGGTTGCTAGTGCTGTAGGCACCTTGGGAGGGCCGCTGCATGGTGGAGCCAATGAAGAAGTAATTCAGATGTTGGAAGACATTGGCTCAGTAGAAAATGTCCGTCCTTACGTAGAGGATCTTCTGCAACGCAAAGCCAAAATTATGGGCTTTGGGCATCGCGTTTACAAAGTCAAAGATCCACGAGCCACCATCTTGCAAAACTTAGCAGAACAGTTGTTTGACAAGTTTGGGGCAGATAAATATTATGACATTGCCCAAGAGATGGAAAAAGTAGTCGAGGAAAAACTCGGTAGCAGAGGGATTTATCCCAATGTTGACTTTTATTCAGGTTTGGTGTATAGGAAAATGGGAATTCCCACAGACTTGTTTACACCAATATTTGCGATCGCTCGTGTTGCGGGTTGGCTAGCCCATTGGAAAGAACAGCTAGCAGAAAACCGGATTTTCCGTCCCACCCAAGTTTACAACGGTAAGCACGACATTCCCTACACCCCTCTTACAGAACGTTAGCTGGCAGTTTAATTGTCAATCATCATATTGACGCCCCAGCTATGGGAAATTCACAAAACTTGGAAAAAGCAGACAACCGTTGCCAACATGGAGGCGGAGTCTTTGTGTTGCCTTTGTGAGCGAATGGGCGAATGGGGGGATGGGGAGATGGAGAGATGGGGAGATAGGGAGATGGGGAGACAAGATAAAATTTTCTCCCCTGCCCCCCTGCTCAAGAGCTGCCCATCTCCCCTACCCCCATCTCCTCACAACCGGGGGTTTAATTAGTGAATCTCAATCCTGATCATAAGTAGAAGATCTAGTGTAGCTTCAAGAGCCAAAAACCATCCAACGATATACTAGGCATGGGAATTGGCAACAAATCTTCAATCAGGCGTCATCATCAAAGGATAAAGGATATAAGCATGAAGGCTGAAGGGTGAAATTAGATACTTCATACTTCATACTTCATACTGAAGTTGACTTAAAGAGCGGAAACATGAATTCAGGAATTGACCTCCAAGGAACTTTTATTAAATCCCTGACGGATTTAGGACTGCCAGCAGGAACAGCCAAAGCCATTTGGATACCTCTACCGATGATACTGATGCTCATTGGAGCAACGGTAGGAGTGCTGGTTTGTGTTTGGCTAGAACGGAAAATTTCGGCAGCAGCACAGCAGCGCATTGGCCCTGAATATATTGGGCCTCTGGGTTTACTGGCTCCGGTAGCTGATGGTCTCAAGCTGGTATTTAAAGAAGATATTGTACCAGCTCAGTCTGACCCTTGGCTGTTTACCCTCGGCCCCATCATCGTTGTGCTGCCAGTATTTCTGTCCTATTTGATTGTGCCCTTTGGACAGAACATCGTGATCACAAACATAGGCACAGGTATCTTCTTGTGGATTGCCTTGTCTAGCATTCAGCCAATTGGCTTATTAATGGCTGGCTATGCATCTAATAATAAATACTCCCTCTTGGGGGGATTGCGGGCAGCAGCACAGTCAATTAGTTATGAAATTCCTTTGGCGCTGAGTGTGCTGGCGATCGTCATGATGTCTAATAGCCTCAGCACCATTGACATTGTAAATCAGCAATCTGGATACGGTATCCTTGGCTGGAATATTTGGCGGCAACCAGTCGGTTTCCTGATCTTTTGGATAGCTGCCCTTGCCGAGTGTGAAAGACTGCCTTTTGACCTCCCTGAAGCCGAAGAAGAACTAGTAGCAGGCTATCAAACTGAGTACTCAGGGATGAAATTTGCTCTATTCTACCTCAGTTCCTACGTCAACCTAGTGCTTTCTGCCCTACTGGTAGCAGTGTTGTACCTGGGCGGTTGGGATTTTCCCATTCCCCTCGATCTCATAGCCAGTTGGCTAGGCATCAGCGAAGTAAATCCCGTGTTGCAGGTAGTTGACGCTTCTTTGGGTATCACCATGACCCTGCTCAAAGCTTACTTTCTTGTCTTTATTGCCATCCTATTACGCTGGACAGTACCCAGAGTTCGTATTGACCAATTGTTAGATTTAGGATGGAAGTTTTTGTTACCAGTTGGTTTGGTTAATCTGTTATTAACCGCAGCTCTAAAACTAGCTTTTCCCGTCGCCTTTGGTGGCTAAACCAATTTGAGATTTTGGATTTTAGATTTTGGATTGAGTCTCAACTCTAAAATCTAAAATCCAAGTTGCGCTTCCAGCGCACCAAAGGTGCGACCCAAAATCCAAAATCCGAAGAGAGAGTAAAACACGAAAATGCTAAAGTTCCTGAAGCAAGTTGGTGATTACGCCAAAGAAGCAGTGCAAGCTGGTCGTTACATTGGTGAAGGTCTATCTGTGACTTTCGACCATATGCGGCGGCGTCCGGTGACTGTGCAATATCCTTACGAAAAACTGATTCTTGGCGAACGGTTCCGTGGCAGAATTCACTTTGAGTTTGATAAATGCATCGCCTGCGAAGTCTGTGTTCGAGTTTGTCCAATCAATCTGCCTGTAGTGGATTGGGAATTTGAAAAAGCCAGCAAAAAGAAAAAGCTCAAGCACTACAGCATTGACTTTGGAGTTTGTATCTTCTGCGGTAATTGTGTGGAATTTTGCCCGACTAACTGTTTATCCATGACAGAAGAATACGAGCTTTCCACTTACGATCGCCACGAATTAAACTATGACAGCGTAGCCCTTGGTCGTTTGCCCTATAAAGTTACCAACGACCCGATGGTTACCCCACTACGCGAACTAGTGTACTTACCCAAAGGTGTCCTCGACCCCCACGGACTACCTGCCGATGCACCTCGCGCTGGTGCGCGTCCCGAAGACCTCGTAGAACAAACAGAAAAATAAATGAAGTTAGTCAAGAGTCCAAAGTCAAGAGTCAATAGTCGAAAGTAATAATTATTAACTATTGACTCTTGACTGTTGACCATTGACTTTTAACCATTGACCATTGACCATTGACTGAGGAAAAAAAACAGTGAATCTAGCCGAAGGAGTACAGATTGTTTCGTTTGGCATACTGGCTGTGATGATGATTGGGTCAGCTATCGGTGTAGTGCTGTTCTCCAACATTGTCTATTCTGCCTTTCTGCTGGGCGGTGTATTCATCAGTATCGCCGGAATCTACCTGTTGCTGAATGGTGACTTTGTAGCAGCAGCACAAGTACTGATTTATGTGGGTGCGGTTAACGTGCTGATTTTGTTTGCCATTATGTTGGTGAACAAGCGCCAAGATTTTGCACCATATCCCAGCGCTGGAGTGCGTAAAGTACTCACAGCCGTAGTCAGTCTGGGATTGTTTGCACTTTTAAGTACGATGGTGTTGGCAACTCCTTGGGCATACTCCACTCCTCCTGTGGCTGGTGAAAGTTCCATAGTGTTGATTGGAGAGCATTTCTTCAGTGATTTTTTACTACCTTTTGAATTGGCTTCTATTTTGTTGCTGATGGCAATGGTAGGAGCAATCATTTTGGCACGTCGTGAATATTTTCCCGACCAACTTACGCCTTCAGAACTGCCGCAAACAATTTTAACTTTGCCAGAACGCCCCAGAGAACTAGTATCAGCAACCACCAAGACTTTATCAAGTGATTCTGAATAGCGATCGCTGTGATTCTGGTCGCAGATAATTAACTGTTGACAACTGACAACTGACAACTGACCACTAACAACTGACAAAAGATTCATGCAACTCCAGTACTTTTTGTTACTTGCAGCAGCTTTATTCTGTATCGGCATTTATGGCTTAATTACCAGCCGCAACGCTGTGCGGGTGCTGATGTCAATTGAGTTACTGCTGAATGCTGTTAATCTGAATTTAATGGCATTTTCCAACTTCCTTGATTCAACATTAATTAAGGGTCAGGTATTCACAGTCTTTGTGATTACCGTGGCAGCTGCTGAGGCGGCGGTGGGGTTAGCGATCGTGCTTGCCATTTATCGCAACCGTGATACCGTCGATATGGAGCAGTTTAATCTCCTGAAGTGGTAATTACGAGTGCAACTCAAGCAGGTAATCATTGCCTATAAGGCGCGAGATTCCCAGAGTAAACGCTGGGCAGAAATCTGTGCTAAGCAACTGGAAAATCGTGACTGCCAGGTTTTAATGGGGCCTAGCGGGCCCAAAGATAACCCTTATCCGGTGTTTTTAGCTTCGGCGGGTCAACCAATTGATTTAGCTTTAGTACTCGGTGGTGATGGCACTGTTTTAACTAGTGCTAGACATTTAGCCCCAGCTGGTATCCCCATTCTCGGAGTGAATGTAGGCGGCCATCTGGGCTTCTTAACCGAGTCAGTGGATGAATTTCAGGATACAGAGAAAGTTTGGGATCGGCTATTGGAGGATCGTTATGCTGTCCAGCGGCGGATGATGTTGCAAGCTGCGGTGTATGAAGGACATCGCACGAATTTGGAACCAGTGACTGAACACTACCTCTCTTTGAATGAATTTTGTGTCAAACCCGCTTCTGCTGACCGCATGATCACCTCAATTCTAGAGATGGAAATTGACGGTGAGGTAGTCGATCAATATGTGGGGGATGGGTTAATTATTGCCACTCCCACAGGTTCTACAGGCTACACTGTGTCTGCTAATGGCCCTATTATGCACGATGGTATGGAGGCGATTACCATCACCCCTATTTGTCCCATGAGTCTTTCTAGTCGCCCCTTGGTTTTACCTCCTGGTTCCGTCGTCAGTGTCTGGCCTTTGGGAGATTATGATTTGAGTACCAAGCTGTGGACAGATGGCGTGTTAGCTACTTCAATTTGGCCCGGGCATCGTGTTGATGTGCGAATGGCTGATTGTCGAGTTAAGTTTATTATTTTGCGGGAAAACAATTCATATTATCAGACACTGCGAGAGAAGTTGCTTTGGGCAGGTACCAGGGTTCGCTACGCTAACAATCACCGCAATTGAACAGGGGACTGGGTACTGGAGACTGGGTACTGGGGACTGGGAGGATTATAAATGGGGATTTAAACCCCGCCTCAGTCCCTTTTACGAGCAGTTTCATCAGTAATATATGATGATTGATTCACATATTACTAAATTTACCTTTTCAACTGTATCTTGATATGAAGTCTCTGACAGTCGCTTTTACCGCAGTTTTCCTTGAAACCTAAAATCATGCCAGCCCCCGAATAAATCCGGGGGCTTTCTACCCCTACCGTGAATTTATTCTTTAACTACAATTGACAGAAAAATTTATGTATGCATTAAGCCAATTCTGTATCTTATTGCCAGATTTTTCTATAATTTAACCCGATAATAAAAGCACGATACGTTATCTAATTTAATTCGTTAATGCATAATCTGCACTCTTTGTACAGCGTGTAAATCCTAGTAGGATATCTTTGCACATTTTAAGTTGGAGACAGATGGAAATTTATTATCGCAACATCAATTACCCACTTAGTCTTCCTTCCATTCCTACAGATTTTCCCGTACTTCAAACCGATAAATATATCCTACGGCTTGCCTCGACAGCAGAAGAATTAGAATCAATTTTTCGCTTGCGTTTTGAAGTTTTTAATCTGGAACTAGGCTTGGGATTTTCTAGTTCTAACCTTACCCAAAGAGATTGGGATCAGTTTGATACAGTTTGTCATCATTTAATGCTGATTTCTAAACATACAGGTAAAACGATTGGTACTTATCGTATGCAAACCTACGCGATGGCTTCTCAAGGATTGGGCTTTGATGCTGCTGATATATTTAATCTAGATCAAATTCCCAGTTCTGTATTGCAAGCATCTGTGGAAGTTGGACGTGCATGTATAGTTAAAGAATATCGCAATATTCAAGCGCTTTTATTACTTTGGCAGGGGCTAGCTAATTATCTCATTTGGAGTAATAATCAATATTTTTTTGGTTGTGCTTCATTACTCAGCCAATGTTCTAGCCAAGCTGCTTGTGCTTATCAATATTTTCAGCAGCATAATTTGATGCATCCCAGTATTTTGGTATATCCTAATTCAGAATATTGTGTAGAAATTCCTCCAAATTTTCCAGATATCTGTGATGTTGAAATTCCTAATATTTTGCAGGCTTATTTAAATATTGGCGTCAAAATATGCAGTCTTCCAGCAATTGATCGTCAGTTCAAAACTATTGATTTCTTAATTATATCGAATATTGAAGACTTTACTAGATGGTATTCTCCCATTTGGCGGAAAAAGTAGATAATTTTGCTTTTATCAAACGATATTTTTCTACTATAGTGTGTGATGCTTTGTGCGTGAGTATTTTATTCTTGACAAATAGCATCAACCTCAACTTCAATCAACATTTCAGAATTAACTAAAGATTTCACTTCTACCATAGTTGAAGCTGGTGGATTTGTGCCAAAGAATTCTTGATGCGCCTGTCCAAATTCAGCCCATCGGCTAATGTCTGTCACAAACATCCGAGTTCGCACTACATGACTTTCATCTGCACCTAAGTCTTGCAAGGCTTTTTGGATAATTTCAAAACAACGTTTTGCTTGCGCGTAGGCGTTTCCAGAAGCAAACACACCACCTGCTGTATCAACTGGTGCTGTACCAGAAATGTAAATGTGATTGCCAACTCTAATGCCTCTACAGTAACCTACTTTTGATTCCCAAGAAGTACCAGAAAAGGTTCGCGTGACTTGCATAATAAAAAATATTCAATGTCTATTTATAAAATTTTACCTATAATAGCGTTACTCAATTCACTGAAATTGAGCTTTTTTCCTATAGGAATCCTAAATGATATGTGAAAAAGCAGAAGTGATGTAGGGTAAACTATGCCCACCTACGTATATTTCAAAAATACAATAGGAGTTTTATATCTTTTAATTACAAATTATTATGCGGCATATTACACTCCTTCCCAGTTGGTTGCGGTTTTTAATTATAGTTTTATTAGTAATGGGTATATTGTTTCGTTTTTGTAAACTGGATGGCAAAATTTACTCACGCGATGAGTCTTATACATCATTACGGATTTCAGGTTACACAGTAGATGAAGCTAAACAGCAAATATTTAATGGTCATGTAATTAATCAAGAAAGTTTTATTAAGTTCCAAAGTCCCAATTTTGAGAAAGGCGTTAGCGATACAATTATGTCTTTGGCGAAAGAAGACCCACAGCATACACCACTATATTATGTAATTGCCAGATTTTGGTTAGAAATTTTTGGTAATTCTGTGACGGCTATTAGGAGTTTATCTGCTTTAATCAGCTTGTTGATTTTTCCTTGCGTTTATTGGTTATGCCGAGAATTATTTAATGAGCAGTTAATCCTTCCGGGTATCGCGATCGCGCTCATGGCAATCTCCCCTATTCAATTAATATATGCCCAAGAAGCACGAGCATATATTCTTTGGTTAGTCACGCTCATTTTATCTAGTGCTGCACTACTACGAGCAATACGTTTGGAATCAAAAGACAATAATGAATTAGGAAAAAAACAACAAATCCCAGACCAGTTTACTACCTGGGGAATTTATACAGTCACTTTGGCACTGAGTCTTTATACATGTTTGTGGAGTGTATTTGTAGCAGCTGCTCATGGAATTTATATAGTTATAACTGCACAATTTCGCTTGACTAAAACCGTTAGAGGTTATCTATTAGCATCTGTTCTGGGGTATTTAGCCTTCATCCCTTGGATGGCGATTTTGGTAGCTGACTTTTTTGAATTTCTGATTTCAGCAGATCAGACAACAAGGCAGGTATCCGAGATGCCTTTAATTCCATTTTGGTTGATGCAGGTAAGCCGGATTTTTTTTGATTTAGACTTGAGCCTAAAAAATCCTATCAGATATTTGATTTCGATAATTTTTTTAATTTTAATAGGATATGCAATTTCTTTTCTTTGTCTAACAACCAATTACAAAGTTTGGTTATTTATTGTGATATTGATGATAGTACCAGCAGTACCTCTGATTCTGCCTGATTTAATTAGTGGGGGTATACGCTCAGATTATGAACCATATTTAATGCCATCTTATTTAGGTATGCAAATAGCTGTTGCTTACCTACTAGCTATGCAAATAAATAATGGGAGTTTATCACACCGCATAACCTGGCAATTTATCTTGCTACTAGTAATTATTTGTGGAATGGTTTCTTGTAGAGTGAATTACCAAGCAGAAACTTGGTGGAGTAAAGGAGTTAGCTATAATAATGCACAAGTTGCCAAAATTATCAATCAGACTGAAAGCCCACTTTTGATTAGTAATTCTGTGGGTATTAATTATGGTAATTTATTTTCTTTAAGCTATCTTGTAGAATCAAAAGTGCGTTTTTTGTTGGTACAAGGTCAAAATATCCCTAATATTCCTGATGGCTTTAGTAAGGTTTTTCTCTTTAATCCTTCTGATAGTTGGCGACAGCAAATAGTTACAAAATATAATTTTCAAACAGAAGTGATTTATAAAGATGACTATTATTCACTCTGGCAATTGATAAAACCTCATATCCGCCAACGTGTGAGTTTTTGGAAGGTAGAGTCTTTGTAGAGATTTAAGCTATTCTACATTGAAGTTGCATATACTGGGCGGGCAAGATGCCATTGGTGTCAAGTTAAGAAAATTAGAGTGCTGTCAAGAGGGTAAAACTCAATGGTTAAATTTAACTCAAGGGTGTAAAGAATAGCCATGAGCAAGTAGCCGCGACTTCCAGTCGCCAAGGCAAGTAATAAATTAGACTTAAGAGACATCCTCTTAGAACGTATTTCTGTGGAGATGGTTTTCCGCAGTTTATATTTTTTCAATCGCGCACGATCGCATAACCCATTGTTAGAGTTGATTCCTTGGTTAGTTGAACATCAGCGTTATATGGGACTAGTTAAGGCAGTGCGTCAACGACTTCAACGCAACGCCGCAAGGTCGCTTGACATCTGGGCATCTGCTTTAACTTGACATTTAGACGCGCATTAACTCAGAAATTATTTAGATTTTCTTTAGATTTTAGCTGTTGTCTATCTTTATTGTACAAGTAACAATAAAATCACCAAATTCTGCCTTATTTATTGTTATTACGCTTGTTTGAGCCGTTTTGATAGAATTGCGACATCAAACTTTCTTAATTAAAAATAAAGATTAACAAGTGTTTTGAATTTTAATTTTCAATTTTGAATTAGTGATTCACTGTGTAACCAGTCTGGTTAATTGTCAGTGTTTCCGAATATTCAGACTTTTAGTTTCCTTTACTGGCGCTGATTAAGCCATATTTGCCAGGAATTACTCAAAAAAGTGGAATTGATAACTATATTTAAGCTTTTTACTGGTAATTACTGCTGCTAACTTAATTTTTTCAATGATAAGTTTGAGTAATACTTATAAAAAATATTGAGTTATATTTAAAAGTAATTACTTAGGTATCGCCTAGCAACATAATTTTTGAAAAATTAAATAATTCATAAGTATGGTTAACATAGCGAGTAAATTGAATAACATAGAGAAAATATGCGGACGAGGGTATTAAATGGAGCCATTACAAAAGCAGATTCTGACTTTGAGCGATAAACTGGATGCCCTCTATCAGGTGATTGAGGAGCTTGACGGTAAAGTTGCTCAAGCTTTTTCAGAGTGCTCCTTAGCGAATTCACAAGCAAAGGATAATTATCTGGAAAGTAGCGATACTGGGCGCTTTAAGTTAAAACCACAAAATAGTTCTAATCCCGAATTGGAACATAAGGACGTATTAACAGATGGCATTTATTTCGATATGAGTCGTCAAGGTGGAGATAAGAACATAACACCAGAAATTCAAATCCAACGACTGACAGCTCAACTCACAGCAGCATACAATCGCATTGCTGCCTTGGAAGAACAATTGCTCAGAGAGAGAATCCACTAAATTCAGAAATTATTCAATAGCCAATATTCCCTAGATTTACCGGAAGCTTTGTGAGTCCGGTTATTTTATTATTGACTATTGACTCGGCTGAGCCGTTCAAATTGGTCTTCAATAGCTGCCAAAAGTTGATGTTGATCCCAATTTTGGCTGAGATGGGCGGCGATGCAAGCGGCTCCAGCGCCCATACCTTCTTTGACAAAGCCCTGCTCATAAGCTTGGAGTTGGGGATAACGAGAATTAGCAAAACTCAGCCCAGTAGCTAGTAGGGGAGGAGTTATATTTTTTAAGCTGAGAGCTAAATCTACGGTGCCGCCAGTTGGGTCTTCTGCCACCCAACGAGTTGTACCTACAACCACTTCTGCTGGTCGCCAAGATAAATTGTAAGCTTGAGCGATCGCGCTTGTTAAAGCATAAACTGCCAGCATTTGTGTACCACCTGCAAGCATAACACCACAACTACGACTAGCAGCGATCGCCATCCCAGCGACTACCACTTGCATGGGATCGCCCACCGCAGCAACGAGTTGTAGGGGGTCGAGTAGAAGGGATGAGAGAGATGAGGGAGAATTTTCTCCCCTGCTCCCCTGCTCCCCTGCTCCCCCTGCTCCCCCTGCTCCCCCTGCTCCCCCTGCTCCCCCTGCTCCCCCTGCTCCCCCTGCTCCCCCTGCTCCCCCTGCTTTCCACCTCTTTAGCCCTTCAAGCACCACTGCCCACTTTTGCCCGTGGTTACAAACAGGGTGGCTACTGTTGACTTTTCCTACGGCTTCTATACCTAAACCGGTTAAAATCGCCAGAGCGGTTGTGGTTCCTCCGACGACGCACTCACCTATAATCAAATATTCCTGTTGGATATTGGCAGCAAGGCGTTCTCCCCAAACTAATCCTTGTTTTAGTAAGTGTTGTACTATTGCTAATTCCATAGCCACACCTTCACTTAAACACCTAGCAGTCGTACCACCCAAATCAATGGTTGGTACAGCAGGAGGCTGTGGTAAACCAGCATTAAACAAATAAAGTGGCATGTTGAGTGCCTCTACCACAGCGCGGGTCAGCAGTACAGGTGATGCTCCCGCTGCTAGTGGTGGTAGAGGATATTGGGGTTTTCGTTGGGGGCCATAATATAAAAACTCAGCATCAGCACAAGCAGTATATTTCCGATCAACAGGAGTGCGTCCAGCTGCTGAAATTCCTGGAATCAAGCCAGTTTCAGTAAAACCTAAGACGCAGGCAAACACAGGTAAATAGCCCTGATACCTAGCAGTCCATGCTTTACCCTGTTCTATTTGAGTGTAAATACGAATCAAGTCATTAGTCATTAGTCAATAGTCCAGAGTCAATAGTCCAGAGTCAATAGTCTAAAAGTTTTTGACCATTGACAAATGACCATTGACCATTGACTAACCCTCATAATCCATCAAGACTTGTACCCATTGTGGTGGACGGGGGATAGGATTTCCCAGGCGGTCTAACAAAAGCCATGCCGCCAAATGTACCACAAACAGATAAATAAAGTTATTGAGTACGATTAAAGCGATCGCGCCTATTTGAATCAAAAATACATTAGGAGTAGCTAATATTTCCAGCCTCAAAAATATCCACTCTGTAATTTCTGTCACCTGGTTAATCACATAAATCCACAAATCTTCACTTGACAACACAGACAGCAACCACATGCGAAAAAAGAACCCCAAAGTGCCTAAGAGTGTACCTAAAGTGATGGAAACAATCCAGGGGACACGACGATACCAAGTCGCCCCCAAAAGTACACCCATGAAAGCATAGGGCATGACAAACAAAAGACTGCGGACTGGCCCCATTAGCACCGACAGCAGCAACCCACAAGTAACTGCTGCCATCCATGCTGCTCGTTTGCCCCAACGGAGATAAACTAAAGCGATCGGTACAGGAAAAAATATTCGTAAAACTGGCCCCAAGGGAAAGTAAAAATTAATAAACCAAATCAGACTAGCAGTACTTGCCAAAAATGCTGTTTCCACCATCCTCAAAGGTGCATCAACTTTCAACTGCGGAGGCTGCGGCCTGTTTTGATTGACTGAGTTGAGCGGACTGCCGTCAGGGTTTAACTGCTCTTGTTTCTCTATCCTTTGATTTCGGAGAGTTTGAGATTCAGAGGATTGGTCTTTTTCTGGCTCATCTGGCAGCGAATCTAAAATGCTCATTTCGACAAGTTGTTAAACTATCATTCTTTCCAAAGCTGACACATCAGGAATACAAATAGTGTCCTGATCCCGTTTAATCAAGCCTTTTTTTTCTAGCCTTGTCAATACTCTTGTAACTGTTTCCCGCGCTAGTCCACTTAAACTACTCAATTCCCGGTGAGGTAAATTCGGAATTTCTGTTCCTCCTGTCTGTCCTCGTTTACCTTGTCCTTCTGCCAAAAACAACAATGTGTCTGCCACCCGCGACTGACTATCAGATTCGCGCAAGCGCAATCGCCGGTTCACTTGCCGCAAACGCCGAGCCATCAGTTGTGCCAATCGCACTCCCGCCAATGGTTCTGTGTGAAGTAACTTAACAAAATCCTGAGACGGCATACTACCAATCACCGTGGGTGTTAGGGTAATTACGTCGGTGGAGCGGGGTACTTCATCTAACGCCGCCATTTCACCGAACAATTCCCCACTGCCAATAATATTCAGCGTCACCTCTTTCCCTTCTAAATTGTAAGTGCGAATTTTGACCCACCCATCAACTATAAAATAAACAGATCCACCCCAGTCATTTTCCAAGAGAATTACTTGATTGGCTGGGTGGGTGCGTGTAACAAGATTGGTGAGGGCAACTTCCACAACAGCTTCTGGCAACCCTTGAAAAAAGGGAGCCGAGATTATCCAGGGATTGGTCGATGCTTGTTGCAAGCTATATCGGTCTTCCATTACGATATCTTTAATTAAAGCTGCTATGTATACAATAAACAAGAGCAATATATTCAGCCTAAGCGATCAAAGCACTGCCCATTAAAAAAAAAGCTACTTCACATCAGAAAACGACAAGAACGTTTTTTGTAGAGAATCTTTATCAATTGTTTAAAATAGCGTCAAACATTTGCATACAGCAACTCTTAGGGGATTGTTTAGATGCTCATTGCACTGCAAACTTGATGAAATTGAAAATATATCCAAACAAGATAAATGATACTAAAGTTAGTTAATTTTTGTGAAGTTGACTTCATGGGAGAAGGGGAAGAATTATCCCTTTTTTCTTTTACCCAGGCAAAAAAACGTTGAAATACGCCAAACTACACATTGTAGAGACAATTCCTGAATTACCCCTACATGAAAATAGTGGTTTCACATGATGTCCACGCTTATTACTTATTATTCCTACTATTTGTGCCTAAACCTTAAAACTTTCTCCCCTGCTCCCCTGCTCCCCTGCTCCCCTGCTTCCCTGCTTCCCTGCTTCCCTAATCCCTTTCGGTCGTGGGGGCCCCGAGTTCCCCTGCTCCCCTGCTCAAGAACGGACGCGATATCAGCTATTGTTTGCCTAAGTCCTGTTCTGTTAAAAAATGCCATCTTGCCATTCAGTTACTCTTTGGCTACATTAATTGCTCGTGTAGGTGCAAACAGGAGGACTTTGCCTTGTAGATCCGGTTTTGGTAGCCAAGAGTTCGTTTACCCAAGATTATTTGCTTAACTGTTGCATTTTTTGATGTTTTTTATAATTATGAAGCCGAGAGCTGTAACATCGCCTATATAGTCAAAGGGCACAGAGGCTTGTAAATCAGCTTGTGCTGACAACTTCAAAATGCCTTTTGTATCCCTGGACTTCAATTAGCTGGAGAGCTAATTTTGGCAAATCGGCGCTGATTGGCGATCGCTACAACTTCTAGTAATCCAAACAAGGGCAGCTTTCAAACTTCCGTATTTTCCTTGATTGTAAAGTAAATCTCACACAGTTAACCTACAGTTCTAGCTAAGGTAATTTAAAGTGACTTCCCGCGAAGATGAAATTAAAAAACTGATTGCAGATATTGACAACTTACTTACTAGCAGTGGTAAGCGGCTACCCAGGCTTCTGTCTAGTCAGGCGCAGGAACCACGAGAGGTTTTACAACGAATTCGCAACTTCCTTGTTCAGCTAGAACAGAGTGAGGTGTCCAAGCACGATACCCAAAACAAGTCCGCTGAACAGCCCCAAAGATCCCTGCTATTAACAAAATTTATTGAACAAGGTCATAACCAACCAGACACTGAACAAAGTAATCTCATACCCCAACAATTAAAAAGCGAATTTTCAGCACTATTACAGCCGCTGCAAACAGAATTAACAGCGATGTTGCAAGAGCGGGCAAATCTTGTGCAGGAAATTAGGCAACTAGAGCAAAGGCGACTGCATCACCACTCCCTCAGCCAGCAGTGGGCAAACCAGGAGCAGATGATTTCCGAATTTTTACAGGTACTCGTGAATCGTCTAGTGCCAAATTTAACGCCGGAAATGGCCCAAACTTTAGCAACTTCCTCTCATGTTTCCACAGCCAGCAATCACGAAAGCAGCGAGCTAACATCCTCTGTTACTCAACCATATGAATCATCACCTCAAGTCGAGCGGTTAACACAGCTAGCCAAGCAGTTAGATCAACGTTTACTATCACTAGATGGTACTGTAAATGTCGTCTTTGAGGCACTACAGCGCAATATTAATACTTATCATGAATCCTTATCTCAAGCTCTAGCCAGAATGCACAGTACAGGAGTGCAAGGCGAGCAATTGATGGCTAACTTTCTCAACAATTTGACCCAGTATTTACAGCAACAATCTGTTACTCCTCAGCCATCTATCGTTGAGGTAAAAAATGAAATACCTCCATCACCATCACTGCCAACTAAGACAAATACTCTCACTCATACAAGTACTAAAGTTGCCAGTCAACCGTTAGAATTTATAGAGCCAGAGGCTTCACCTGCACTCCCCAGTAATGAAGAAGAGTTAGACCTTCGCGTCAATAAAACAGAAGAAATTGGCAGTGCGATCGCAGAAGATTTTGAAACACTGCTTTTTGAATTGGAGGTAGACGCGCCTTTATCTTCCACTACTGCTACCACCCCAGCAGAGTTGCAGCAGGATAGTTTGGAATTAATTGGTGATGAAGTAGATCAACTTTATGCCAGTTTGTTTGGTACAACTAGCTTGACTAACCCCAGCCTGGAAGTAAATCCAGAGGTTGTCTCAGAAGATTTAGCATCAACGAATATTGCAGAAACTACGCTTCCTCCCACCACAAATCCAGAACCACCACAGGTGGTTATAGAAGATTCATCGGCGGCGAGTATCCCCAATACCCCACCTGCACCCGCAAATGATCCAGTACAACCAGTAGATTCTGCTGAGGCTTTGCCAGATCCTTGGCTTCACAAACCAGATATAAATCTTTTTAATCTCACTGACGGTGAGCCAGAAGAAACACAAAATGCTCCAGTAGAATCCATAAACTCACCATTAGAGTCATGGCAAACATCCCAGTTTCAGGAAGATACAGATATAGCTGCACTTCTGGATTTTTCTAACTCACTAGAAGAAGAAAGTTTAGCCACAGACAGTGGCGAAATTCAGCCAACCAATGCTGATACAATCACCGCCTTGACTGATTTATTATCTGATGTAGTTACTGATACAAATTTTTCTACAGAAATAGCATCTAGAAATGGGGAAGATACAGAACTAACATCCCCCTCATCCTCCTCATCCCCCTCATCCCCCTCATCCCCCTCATCCCCCTCATCCCCCTCATCCCCCTCATCCCCCTCATCCCCCTCATCCCCCTCATCCCCCTCATCCCCCTCATCCCTCCCAGAGAATGCAACTCAGCATGAGGAACAGTTACCAAAAGTTTCTCCTCCTGTAAAAGTTCCATCGGTGACAATTATTACCAAAAAATTGGAAGTACCAATTAATCAAGATGAAAAGCAGGAGCAGTTATCAGATACCTACATTCCAGCTTCGCCACAGGAAAATTTGCTCTCGCCAGAAGTCAACCAGCCGACAAACCTGCCTGATATTTTCCTAGACGAAGAGCAGTTACAACAATTGCATCGAGATTTAGCCAAGTTTGATCAACAGCTACACTTGGAGTCAGAGCCTGAAAGTAGCTTGAATAGTAGCGATAGTTTGAGCGATCGCCAAAATTTACCGCATCCAACTTCGCCCACAAACTTAGAATTACCTCACGAGCAACAGATAGTAGAGAACATCCCTAATGTTGCTTTCTCCAGTGCAGAACTATCTCAAGTTGGGCCAGCTGACTTAGATTTGAACCAGACAACTGAAAAAAAAAAGGAAGTTACAACTTCTCAACAAGAGAATTCTCTAATTGCAAATTCCCCATCTATGAAGACCCCGTCCTTAAGGACGGGGTTTACAGAAGTTACGCCCAATACTCTGGACTCAGTTTGGTATTTGGGAATTGATTTAGGTACAACCGGAATTTCTGCGACATTGTTGAATCGCTCCACTTTTGTTGTTTATCCTATCTACTGGTCAGCAGAAAACCAAGCGGGAGCTAGTTCTTTCCAGCAATCGTTTCGTTTACCAGCCGAGGTTTATCTACCTGCTGCTTCTGTACCTCATGGCGAAACTGAAACTACACCACGGGAACAAACAGCACCGGCATCTGTTGCCGAGAGTGCTGAAAAGCTGAATACTTCTGTTAGCAAAAATCTCTATTCAGCACAGTTGAAACAGTATTTACAAATAGCCATCCCCTACAAGAGTAGACAACAAAAATGGGAACCTGTATTACAATTCAATGACTTGTCTGCGGGCCCTTTGATTTGGGTTGTGCGATCGCTCTCGAAATTGCTGCTGACTCTCAAGTCAGACCGTCACAGCACAACTCAGGGTTTAATCGCTACGGCTATTGGTTTAGAGGCACAAACTTTTAATCAAATTATCAGTAATATTACTGGCGTAATCTGCACTTGCCCATCTCACTGGTCAGAACAATATCGCTTTAATGTGCGCGAAGCTTTACTGACTAGTAAACTCGTGCAACATCCACAGCAAGTATTTTTTGTGGAAGAAGCGATCGCCAGTCTACTAAGCATACTCGATGGTGGCAACGGTGAAACAGTACAATTGAGCGAACACCAAGGTTTGCGTCCAGTCAAGACAAGCGATCGCCCTACGATTGGCAACACCCTGGCGATCAACATTGGAGCAACTGCTACAGAAATGGCGCTAGTGGATTTACCAGAAAATCTGTTGCAATTAGCGCATCAAGATTTCATGCTACACGGTTTTGCCTATGCCAGTAAAGGAATTGAGCAGGATATTATCTGTCAATTGCTGTTTCCACCAAAATACCGACAATCACGGCTTGAGAACCAGGGAGATAGCCATGCGATTAATAGTAACCCTTGGCAATGGCAACCTGCCAATCCCGGTTTAGACCAAATGCATTGGCAGAGTTTGAAGCTGGAAGAATTAGATTTACCACGAGTCGGTGAACCAGACATCACCGCTCGTATTCGCCTCCAACAGCATTTAGAAAGCTCGGTACTGGGACAGGCTGTACTAGATGCAGCCCTGAGTTTAAAGCTGATTTTGCAACACCAAGATACTTTTACCCTCGAATTAGCCGACCAGCGGTGGGTGTTGCAGCGACGAGATTTAGAAAGCCAAGTGTTTGTCCCCTTCGTGCGCCGCCTCAACCGAGAACTCAACAAGTTATTGGTAGCTCGCGGCATCCCCACAGAAGCAATTAATCAAGCTATTTTAACTGGTGGGGTAGCTTCTTTGGGAGTTGTCAACAGTTGGCTGCGGCAAAAACTTCCCAATGCCAAGATTATTCAAGATTTTTATCTCGGGGAAAATGGCGCTCCCAATTGTAGCCGAGTTGCCTATGGTCTGGCGATGCTGCCTCTGCATCCCCAAGTTTTAGATGAACCCAAACAACAGTACACTGACTACTTTCTGTTTACGGAATTGCTGCGACTTTTGCCCAACCGCACCCTATCTTTCAATGAAGTTCTGCAACTATTTGAGGGTCGTGGTATTAATACCAGTATTTGTCAGCAACGGCTGTTGGCTTTTTTGGAAGGTGAGTTACCTCCGGGTTTGATACCTGCAAGTTTAGATGCTAGCTGGCTGACTCGGAGTTCCTATGAAAATTCTGACTACCAAGCGATCGCAGCCGCACCACTTTTTGAGAAACAAGGTAATCTGACTTATCGTCCCAATTCTCAACAGATGTTGGCTTTGCGTCACTATCTAGATGCGATCAAAGCTAGTATTCAGCAGTCGCTGGAGGAACCTTATACTGTGAACTTTGTTTTAGAAGTTACTCATCAGTCCTAAGTGAACAGAGTTGCCTTACTGAGTTTTATATCATACAATATAATAGTTAACCTAAGCACATGGGAACCCATGTGCTGAATTGAAAACCTAAGTCCTATTTTTCCACTCAGTTGTGGCGCAAAGCTTTGCGCCTTTACTAACCCAACTACAAGTATGTCATTTTTTTGTTGATAAAGAAATACGCAAAATTTAAAATACCCTAGTTTAATTGAAAGATTGTATAAAATTTTGAATTTGGGTTTTTTATTTGTTTGATTTTTGACTATATTTACACTGAATATCAATTCAGTAGTAAGTAGTAAATAAATAAAAATTGAAATTAAGTTATGTCCATGCCCACTTTTACTTCTGTTGAAAGAGGTTGTGCTATGGAGAATTTAGCCCTTTTAACTTATCTTGATTCAGTAAATTGTTCACAACAGCCTTTACACTGCTCAACCGCAAGTATTACAAAACGAACAATTGACATTCTAGGAGCTATTATTGGGTTGGTAATTACAGCCTTAGTGGCAATTCCCATAGCAATTGCAACTATTATTAGCAATCCAGGGCCAATATTTTATTCACAAATTCGCTGCGGTTTAAACGGACAACCTTTCCGCATTTGGAAGTTTCGTTCCATGATAGTTAATGCTGAAAAACTCAAGCATCTGGTGAAAAACCAAGCCAAAGGTCATATTTTTAAATCTGTTAATGATCCCCGGATTACACCTGTAGGTAAATTCTTGCGGCGTACTAGCTTAGATGAATTACCTCAATTTTGGAATGTTTTAATGGGGGACATGAGCTTAGTTGGTACTCGTCCACCTACTCCTGACGAAGTTATGCATTACGAACCACACCACTGGGAAAGATTGCGAGTCAAACCAGGAATGACAGGAGAATGGCAAGTTAATGGTCGTTCCAGCATCAAAGACTTTGAAACCATTGTCAAGATGGATATCGACTATCAGCGTAAGTGGTCTATAGCTTACGACTTGAGTTTAATTTTCAAAACCATCGCGGTGGTATTGAAAAAGAGCGGAGCTTATTAAGTTATGACTTGCATAGGAGGAAGGGGAAGAATTATCCCTTTGCGAAGTTGGAAGCCTACACTGAACTGATGGTATGTGGGTAGCTCAACCCTTAACGCCACTACCAGTTTCGGTAGGTACAATGTAACGCTGTAAAAATAGAAATAATATAAGTACTGGCGCAATAGAAATTATTGAGCCAGCAGCTACTAAACGCCAGTCTAGAGAAAATGTACCCGCCAGCTTTGCTACACCCAAGGGAAGCGTATACAAGTTTTCGTCTTGGATAACAATTAAAGGCCACAAAAAGTCACTCCAAGAACCGATGAATACGAAAATAGCCAAAGTGACCAACGCTGGGCGAATTGCTGGCAACATCACGTGCCACCACAAACCTAACTCGGAACTCCCATCCATACGTGCAGCTTCTTCTATTTCTTTGGGGACGCCCATGAAAGCTTGCCGCAGTAAAAAAATGCCAAAGGCAGAAGCTAAGCTAGGAAAAATCATTCCCAAATAAGTATTTCTCAAACCTAGCTTGACTGTCAAAATGTACAGCGGAATCATCACGATTTGGAAGGGAATCATAATTGTAGAGACGATCGCGATAAAAATCCAATCCCTTCCCGGAAATGACAATCGCGCCAAGGGATACGCCGCCAACGCACAAAACAGCAAATTCAAGCCCACGGTCAGCACAGCTACTAGAGTACTGTTATATAAGTACTGTCCAAAAGGTAGGGAGTCCCACACCCTAGAGAAGTTTTCTAGTGTCGGTTGACTTGGCAATAACTGCGGTGGCGACTGTAAGATATTTTCTGTCGGCGATTTCAACGCTGTACTAATTAGCCACAACAGCGGAAACAGCGTTACCAGGGCGATCGCTCCTAAAATTCCATAAATTGCCAAAATATTAACTTGTGAATTGTCCCTAAAAATTTTCATACTTCACCTAACTTTACATATTTCATAAATTATATATAAGCCTTGAAATTACTCAAAAAATCATCCCAAATTTGGCAATAAAAATATATAAAAAACCTTCTGAAGTACTTGATTTTAATATCGAAACATCATAATATAGTAATTGTATTTGTCTATCTACATAACGTTGTAGTTGACGCGTCAGGGACAATTGTCCCTGGCGCGAGATGTTTAAAATCTACTAGTTAATCTTCGACTACTGTATAAGGTTTTGGTTCTCGCAAACGTTGGGCAATTTGTTCTCGCCGACTTTTTGCAAGTTCGTTGTAAAGCTTCTTGCGAGACAAATTCACACTCCCAACAGGCTCATGCTCTAACAGTGTATGCCAAGGGCTAAAGAACATGCCTTCATCTAAACGTTTGCGTTCTTCAAAATCAAATTTCTGGCTAGGAATGCGGACAGTCGCAACTTTAATCAAAGGTGAATCCTCTTCTTGCCACTCCTGAATGTGATTTTCAATGGGTGTTTTCTCCTCATTTACATAAAACTGAACAAGAAAGTCAAAATACGCTTCTTTACCTTCTTGGGTCAAGTACTTGATTATTGCTTCTCTAAGATAGTTATCAGATTCGGGAAGTGTTTCGGGAGGTTTTTCAGGTTGTTGAGCTTTGAGCGACAATTTGACAATTTGATTGCCAAACTTAAACGGAGCCATGCTCCAATATTGAATCAAAAGTGGATTTCCTACCTGCTTACTATTAATTTTTTGTAAAATAGCTAAGCAAGGAGCTAGTTCTTGCATTCGTTCTGGGGTAAGTTGTCCGCTACCTACTTTGAAAATATCGGCATAGTCACGAATGTCTTTGGCGAAGAAAGTAGGATAACTGTTGAGTGTAAAATCTTGAGTTTTTTCTTCATCATCCAAGACTTTTGTTCCGTCCACATTCATCACCTTAATAGCTATACCCAGGACATCAGGTTGGGTATCGGAACGAAGTTTACCACGCTGAAGAGGCGCACCACCACTGGAGAAGCGAATCCAAACCGGATAAGTTTGGGACGTTTTGAATAAACCTACTCTGAGGGCTTCAGAAAGATTTGGTTCCACAATCAACTCTCCCCAAAGGAGTCCGTGACTTTTTGTGTGAATTTGACGGAGGTCAGGGCCTGTTTGCTGCTGAGCTTGCAGGCTAGTTGCGATAATCTCGTCAATCATCGCTGCCTGCTCTGTTGTAGATAACCTTGGATTACTCATTGGTGTTCCACGTAAGTTTTTGATTTTGATATTGTCTTGGGAAAAATACGCCGAATTCAAGACCTAGAGCCTAGATACCGCAGTTTCAAGGTCTATTCTGATGTTTATCCTGAAGCCCAAGAGCCTTTGTAAGTCAAGTTGGTTTCTGTAACAATAGCTTGTAACGGTTTATCCCAAGTTACAATAGGTAATTGCGACAAATAAGCAAAATCAAACACAATTCCCATAGTTAATTTTTCTGCCCACTCTGGTGAGCTAAGCAAGCGATCGTAATATCCCCCACCATAGCCTAAGCGATACCCTTGATAGTCGCAAGCAACACTAGGGATTATAACCAAATCCACTTCCGCTGGGTCTATCTTTGGCGCGTTTGCATGAGGTTCAGTAATGCCGTAAGCACCAACTTGTAAAGCTTCATTCGGTTCCCAGCTATGCCAATAAAGGGATTTACCCACGCAACGCGGAAATCCCCAACGACAATTAGTGTTTGCAAATAGTGGACTGATATCAGGTTCTTGGCGAAAGCTGAAATAGGCAACTATGGTTTTTGCTTGCTTAAATAGAATAGAGCTTTGCAGTTGTGTGCAGATGCGATCGCTTTTTTCTCTCCACTCCCAAGTTGGCATTGATTGCCGTGTTTTTAGCAGAGTCCGGCGTAGTTCTGCTTTATTTAGTTGACGCTCAACTTTGTCCACACAAAAAAACTTACATGTAATATAGGACTCATATACCTAGATTTTTTCATAAATCAAATCGGATTCCTATAGGGCCAAAAGCAGGCACTCACTATCTTTGCTCCAAAAAGTTAGGGTGGGCAACGCCCACCCTAACTTTTGTTATGCCGCGTTTTTACGCCACCATTCAATCGTATTCTTCAACCCTTCTTCAAAGCTCACCTGAGCAGTGAAATTAAAGGCTTGCTTCGCCCTTTCAGTATCTAAACACCTACGGGGTTGACCGTTGGGTTTGTCAGTTTCCCAAACAATTTCACCGTCAAACTCCATGAGTTTGCAGATGAGAGTGATTAAATCGCGGATGGAAATTTCATAACCCGTTCCCAAGTTAACTGGTTCAGAGTCATTATAGAATTGAGTTCCCATCACAATCCCTCGCGCCGCATCTTCAGAATACAGAAATTCGCGGGTAGGACTGCCATCACCCCAAACAGGGAGTTGTTTTTCTTTCTTAACTTGGGCATCGTGAACTTTGCGAATCAACGCTGGAATGACGTGGGAACTTCTGGGGTCAAAGTTATCTTCCGGGCCGTATAAATTCACTGGTAACAGGTAGATGCCATTAAAGTCGTACTGCTGGCGGTAAGATTGCAGTTGCACTAAAAGGGCTTTCTTGGCAACTCCGTAAGGCGCGTTAGTTTCCTCCGGGTAGCCATTCCACAGATCATCTTCTTTAAATGGCACTGGGGTGAATTTAGGATAAGCGCAGATTGTGCCAACACAGACAAACTTTTCTACTCCAGCTTGATGGGCAGCATGAATTAGCTGGGTTCCCATGATCAAGTTATCGTAGAACAATTCTGCGGGTTTTTCGCGGTTGAGACCGATACCACCAACGTGAGCTGCTAAGTGGATAATCACATCTTGCTGGTCAACTGCACGTTGGCAATTTTCCCATACGCGCAAATCATTGTCACGCGATCGCGGTACTGTAATTTTTTCAATATCAGCCCCAGCCTGACTCAGCTGATCTATCACCTGACGACCCAGGAAACCCGACCCACCAGTGACGAGAATCCTTTTGTTGCTTAGTTCTAAGGCGGTCATATTTTTATCCTCGGCGGTGTGAATCAGAAGTGTAGGGCACCTAGTTCTTGACGAATAGTTGCAATATCCTGAGGAACGGGTGAACTGTTTCCATTGGGGGAAGTTTGACCCAATGCCTGTAAGTCTGCTTCTACCATCAGGGCTACCAGTCCTTCAAAGGTGATTGACGGTGTCCAGCCCAACTTTTGTCGCGCCTTGGTAGGATCGCCAATTAACAAGTCCACTTCCGACGGACGGAGATAGCGGTCATCAAACTCTACATGATCTTGCCAATTGAGATTCACGTACCCAAATGCCAACTCTAAAAACTCTCGCACTGAGTGGGTTTCCCCAGTGGCAATCACGTAATCTTCAGCCTGGTCTTGCTGTAACATCAGCCACATTGCCCGGACGTAATCCTTGGCATAACCCCAATCGCGCTTGGCATCAAGATTACCCATGTAAAGGTTTTTCTGTTTTCCAGCTACAATTCTGGCAACTGCCCTAGTAATTTTGCGAGTGACAAAAGTTTCACCGCGCCTTGGTGACTCGTGGTTGAAAAGTATGCCATTACAAGCAAACAAATTGTAAGACTCGCGGTAATTTACCGTTTGCCAGTGGGCGTAAACTTTAGCACAAGCATAGGGACTACGGGGATAGAACGGCGTTGTCTCGCTTTGGGGTACTGCTTGCACTAAACCATACATTTCTGAAGAACCAGCTTGATAAAAACGTACCTCAATCCCGGTGCGGCGCTGGTAGTCCCGAATTGCTTCTAGCAATCGTAGGGTTCCCATTCCCACTGCATCGACCGTGTATTCTGGAGAATCAAAGCTGACTCTGACATGGGATTGAGCGCCCAGGTTGTAAATTTCTGTGGGCTGGACTTCTTCTAAAATGCGTCGCAGCGTTGTACCGTCCGTCAAGTCGCCGTAGTGAAGAAGCAACCGCACTCCCTCTTTATGGGGGTCTTCGTAAATGTGATCGATGCGGTCTGTGTTGAAGGTAGAAGTCCGGCGAATAATTCCATGAACTTCATAACCCTGCTCTAGCAAAAACTCACTCAGGTATGAACCATCTTGACCGGTAATACCAGTAATCAACGCGCGCTTGTTTTGCGTCATGCTCAATTATCCCTTGTTGTCTTTGATGAAGTACTTGCAGTTTAATTGATACAACCTAGCAGCTAATGGCTAAATTGCCTAATGGGAAACCTACGGGGTTTATTTTATTGATACAAAAGTTTTCCGTAAACAAATATACTTAATAAAAAGTAATTTAACAAGTCATATCTGAAAAGCTTAACTTGACATTGTTAAGGGATTTGGGATAAATTTTTTAATCTTTGCCAAAACTTCATACAGTCTGAGTTTTTGTTAAGACTGAATCAACCTGAGATTGTGCGTTAGAAATGGCATTAGTCAAGAAAAGGTAAAGGCGCAAGGGTGAAAAGGAAGTCCTTCGGGGGCTAAAAGGGAGAAGGGCAAAAAGAATTAGAAACGATACTATCCCTTTTGCCTTTCCCCTACAAGAGTGCAAAAGATATTTTTGCAAGAAATTATAGACAAAATGTCTTTTGACTGCCGCAAAGCATGAGTCGGGGCTGGCACTGCCCCATATAATATTTGAGTTTTTTTCAGTATGCTCCGTTATTTTTGGGCATAATAACTACATCAATTGTTTTCAACATGATCCATAAATCGAGCCAAAAATTCCTAAATTTGACATAATGCAAGTCTATTTGGACTCTTCGAGGGTAGGGAATGTCATTCCGCCCAGAAACTTGCCACAATCCAGTGATTCCTGGTCGGATTGTCAAGATCTGATCTATGTGACAACCATACTTTGGTAATTCTTCCGCTACTAAAGGCCGTGGCCCGACAACACTCATGTCCCCTTTTAAAACGTTCCAAAACTGGGGAAATTCGTCTAAGCTAGTAATTCGCAAAAATCGACCAATTTTTGTAATGCGCGGGTCTTGTTTCAGCTTGAAACTGCTCTCAAATTCTTGCCGCAATTGAGGCGATGTTTCCATGATTTGCACTAGGACTTCGTCCGCATTGCTCACCATTGTTCGGAATTTAATGCAGTTAAAGGATTTATAGTTTTTACCGACCCGTTCCTGAACATAAAAAATTGGGCCTTCTGAACTGAAAGCAATCAGCAAGGCCAAAATTAAGTAGACAGGGAAGAACAAAATTAACACTGACAGCGAAAATGCGATATCGAATAGTCGCTTGGCAAACTCTCCGTTTAAACCCTCACTAGACAAACTTCTGGGTTTGACCTTGGGCATCTTTGTTTTTTGGCCACGTTTTAAGAAAGTACGTGTAGACGCTCTAGCGTCTTGCCGTAGGCCTCGCTTGCCGGAGAGGAGTGAGCTCTGGGCAGTCATCATACTCCTTAATAATCCACACCACACATAGTCCCAATCTTAAAGCTAAAAGGAGGTGCTTCTGGGGGAAAATTGCCAAAAGCCTACAAAATGATTACAAAAATTCAGACCTTTCTGGGATTGATGGTCTTTTCTCTTTGCAATTATTTAAAAATTCTAGGTAGCGTCCTGCGAAAATTTGCGGTGAAAACTGGGCAGAGTGCGATCGCAAATACTCAGGATTGAACAAATTTTCATACTTTTCAAATTTTTCTACTGCCTCCACTAAAGCTGCTTCTGTTTGCATCCTGAAGAAGATACCCGTTCCTGTATCCCCGCAGGAGTTGATATCTCGCACTGTTTCCAGGGCCCCACCTGCACCATAGGCAATTACCGGAGTACCACAAGCTTGTGCCTCGACTAAAGCAATGCCAAAATCTTCACAAGCTGCATACACAAATGCCTTAGCCCTAGCCATATATTTTTTTACCACATCATCAGGCTGCCATCCTAGTATTTGGATATTAGAGTTGGCTATCTCACGAATTTTTTTCATTTCTGAACCCGTACCAATAATTACCAATGGCCGTTGCAATTGATTAAAAGCTTTGACTATTAAAGATACTTGCTTGTAACTCTCCAACCTGGAAACAGTCAAATAAAAATCCTCCTTTTGAGGAAAAAAGGGAAATGCTTCGATATTCACTGGCGGATAAATGACTGTTGCACACCGGCGATAACAGCGCCAAATGCGACGAGCGATGTGCTGTGAATTAGCAATGAAGTAATCAACCCGATTTGCACTTAAAACATCCCAATGACGCAAACTATGCAGTAGATATCGCGTTGCCCACCCAACTGCACCACTACCCAACTTGCTGTGGTGGAGATAATCAAAAGTCAAATCCCAGGCGTAGCGCATAGGGCTGTGGCAGTAACAAATATGCAACTGCTCAGGCCTAGTCAAGACTCCTTTGGCTACAGCATGGGATGAAGACAAAATCACATCATACTCTCGCAAATCCAATTGCTCAATGGCCAACGGTAAAAAAGGCAGATACTTTTGCACTCCGTTGCGAGCAAAGGGAAAGTGCTGGAGAAACGTCGTACCAATCTGACGTTTGTACAAATAACTTTCAGGATTGCTAGATTCAAAGTCAATCAGGGCATATAAATCAGCGTTAACGTGATTCAGAATTTCCCGTACAACCAGTTCTGAACCGCCAGTGGCTTTCGGTGTCAGCCACTCATGAACCAGAGCGTATTTCAAGGGCACAGCTAACTTTAAAATGTAGAAAATACGTAAAGCAATTTGAGGTTAACTGAAAAGTTTCCCTTTGCGATCAACCAACGGGAAGCACCCCAGGTTGAGCAACAGACGTAATTCTTCCCCCAGAGGTTCCAGAGGGATGCTGCAACCTGATAACCTCAGATTGGGGATTGGGTACTGGGTATCGGGTACTGGGTATCGGGTACTGGGGATTAGAGATTGGGCTTTGGGAAAAGTACTTTTTTAAATGTTTCCCAGTCCCCAATGCACCATTACCCCAACGCCACTTGCTACAACGCGGGAAACCCGCGCAACGCAGTGGCTCCTCCCTTTGGTCGTGGGGGCCCTGAGTTCCCCAGTCCCAAGTTCCTAGTACCCAGTCCCCAGCCCCCAGTCCCCAGTCCGTAAGCATTTGACATAAGAAGTAGGAATTTATGCGAATTTTGATTATTGGTGGTACTAGGTTCATTGGTGTCTACTTGACTCAACTGCTAGTGGAACAAGGACATGATGTAGTATTGTTCAATCGTGGTAATCGTCCTGCACCTTCTTTGCAGGGAGTAAAACAAATTATAGGTGATCGCACTGATGCCACTCAGCTCAAAGAAAAATTATCAAGAGAAAATTTTGATGCCATTTTTGACAATAATGGACGGGAACTCACAGATACTCAACCTTTGGCAGAAATTTTTATTGACCGGGTGCAGCATTTTGTCTATATGAGTTCTGCGGGGGTGTATCTCAAATCTGACCAATTGCCTCATGTAGAGGGCGATGCAGTAGATCCCAAAAGTCGCCACCGGGGTAAACATGAAACAGAAGCTTACCTAATTCAACAGGGGTTGCCTTTTACTTCTATTCGTCCAACCTACATTTACGGGCCGCGTAACTATAATGAGTTGGAAAGTTGGTTTTTTGATAGAATTGTGCGCGATCGCCCAATTCCTATCCCTGGTAACGGGTTACATATCACTCAGCTAGGACATGTACTAGATTTGGCACAAGCCATGACTCAAGTTTTGGGCAATCAGCAGGCAGTACGACAGATTTATAATATTTCAGGCGATCGCTATGTCACTTTTAATGGTCTAGCCTCTGCTTGTGCTGTTGCTGCTGGCAAATCACCCGATGCTGTAAAAATTATTAATTACGACCCGAAAAAATTTGATTTTGGCAAGCGCAAAGCTTTTCCATTGCGAGTGCAGCATTTCTTTGCATCGGTGAACAAGGCTACGGCAGAATTAAATTGGCAGCCTGAATATGATTTGATTTCCGGGCTGACTGATGCCTTTGAAAATGATTATCTGGTCAATGGACAAGATAAAGCTGAAGTAGATTTTTCTCTGGACGAGGAGATTTTACAAGCTTAAGGACTTTTGGTGAGGCTAGTAAAATTCAATACTTGTGTTTGATGCTGAAATTGGATAATTTCTTTTTTGTAGTTCCTAGAACTAGCTTTTTCGACGATACCAAAGAAGCCTCAATCTCAATTTAGCGATCGCAAGCGCCAATTCCAACTGAACCCATCCTTTCTGCTAGGGCTTACGCAAACAATAGCCGAAACTCTTATTTTCATGTAGCAATTTATAACTTGCCTAAAATAGGGTTTAATTTTGTGTAAGTTCTAGTAAAAATTAAGTTGTTAATTTACTGCAAAACACAGCTATTTTTACATGAAAATACTCTTGACAGGTGTCACAGGACAGGTAGGCTGGGAATTGCAACGTACCCTGATGACTGTGGGTGAGGTGATTCCTCTAAGGCGTAACGAGATGGATTTAACTCAACCAAATAGCATTCGTCGGATTATCCAGGAAGTAAAACCCGACTTGATAGTTAATCCAGCTGCTTACACAGCGGTAGATAAAGCAGAGTCAGAACCAGAATTGGTAATGGCGACTAATGGTATTGCCCCTGGTATCATCGCCGAATCCGCAAAGCGAATAGGTGCAGCGATGATTCACTATTCCAGCGATTATGTATTTGATGGTACAAATACAACTCCTTACACGGAGTCAGATCAACCTAACCCACAAAACATTTACGGTAAAACAAAATTAGTCGGTGAACAAGCGATCGCAGCTGTTGGAATACCGCACTTAATTTTACGTACCAGTTGGGTTTACGGGTTGCGAGGTAAAAACTTTTTACTAACTATGCAAAAGCTGAGTCAGGAACGGGAAGAAATCAAAGTTGTTAACGACCAAATCGGCGCACCAACTTGGAGTCGTGCGATCGCTGAAATTACAGCCCTAATTTTATCTCAAGCTCAACAAAATGTATCTAGTTTTCTCACTAGCAAAGGTGGACTTTATCACCTAACAGCTAGCGGACAAACTAGCTGGTATGGATTTGCTCAGGCGATTTTTGCCCATGATGTCCAACACAGTGAGCGAAAGTTGCAGAAGTTAATAGCAATTACATCCAAAGATTATCCCACAGCAGCCAAAAGACCAGCTTATTCTTTATTAAATAGTGATAAATTGTCTAATACTTTTGGGCTGTTTATACCAGATTGGCAGAAGGCTTTAGAGTTAGTATTAGCTGCTGATAACTAGGTTGAGGATCACACGAACTAAAAGAAAATATTTGCAAAAAAAGCGGAAATTTATCACCAAAGGCAAGATGTAGAAGTACGAAACCTTCCCACATAATTATCTGGTGAAAATCTATTGCCTGGATTTAGTTTAAGTTTATCGCCATACTTGTACATACCGGAACTATAATTCCGTTATTGCTGACTCAGCACAAGCAATCACACTATTTTCCCCACCGACTTATACCGTTTCACCTTAAGATTGATACAGATGGCAAGCTGGGGAGGCTGGGGGAGAAAGAAAAGTAATTTGTATCAAGAATTTCGTGAAATCGTATTACTTAGTATTGCAGTTTTATTCTTTTCTCATTCAGCAGTACTGACTTTTGGCGGTAAAAGATAAATACCTCCAGATATTAAAGTTAAGGCAACAGAAATCCAAAAAGCAATTAAAGATACAATTTGCCATTCTTGTGATAAAGGTGCAATTAAAAGTGCGATCGCAATGATTTGACTCACAGTTTTGAGTTTCCCCCAAATATTCGCCCCCGTAATTTTAGTTTGATTTACCCGCCAACCAGCGATCGCTAATTCCCGCGCTAAAATTAAAAACACTCCCCAAGCCGGAACTTTGCCTAACTCAATCAACACCATCAACGGCGCAAGCACCAGAAATTTATCCACCAAAGGGTCAAGAAACTTACCCAAATCGCTAATTTGGTTGAGTTTCCGTGCCAAATACCCATCTAACCAATCAGTCAATGCAGCAATCAGAAAAATTGTCAAGCATATCCATCTAGCTTGCGATGTGGGGTTGTACAAACCATAAAGCAGAAACGGTACACCCAGAAGCCGAGAGAAAGTAATCCAATTTGGCAGCGTCATCTTATTTATATTCTTCTTTGCGCCTTTGCGCCTTTGCGTGAGATTATTCTCATCACGCTTTCTTGAGATTCTCCAAATAATTCTATGACGCAACAAGATAATTCCCAATTCCGCATTGAACGCGATTCAATGGGCGATCGCCAAATTCCTAGTAGCGTTTACTACGGCATTCAAACACTACGGGCTACAGAAAACTTCCCCATCAGCGGCATCAAGCCTTTACCTACTTACGTAGATGCTTGCTTATTAATCAAAAAAGCTACAGCTATTGTCAATGGTGAACTGAATTGTATTCCCCAAAATATTAGTCAGGCAATTGTACAAGCCACAGATGAAATTCTAGCGGGTAATTTCCGCGAGCAATTTGTTGTGGATGTCTATCAAGCGGGGGCTGGGACTTCCCACCACATGAATGTCAACGAAGTTCTAGCAAATCGAGCTTTAGAAATTCTTGGCGACGAAAAGGGCAATTACAAGCGCGTTAGTCCCAATGACCATGTAAATTATGGACAGTCTACCAACGATGTGATTCCCACGGCAATCCGCATCGGTGGCTTATTGGCACTTTCTCACACACTACACCCAGCTTTAGAGAAAGCGATCGCAGCCTTAGAAAACAAAGCTGTAGAATTTCAAGATATCGTCAGATCCGGCAGAACTCACATGCAAGATGCTGTACCAGTGCTATTGGGTGAGAATTTTCGCGCTTGGGCGCAAATTTTGGCAGAACACCAAAACCGGATTTACACCGCCTCTGGTGATTTGATGGTGCTGGGTTTGGGAGGTAGTGCTATTGGTACTGGCTTGAATACTCATCCCCAATATCGCGCCCGTGTGGTAGAAATTCTCAGAGAATTGATTGCCACTCCCCTAGAACCTGCGCCTCACCTCATGGCAGCAATGCAGAGTATGGCCCCATTTGTCAATGTTTCTGGCGCTTTACGCAACTTAGCCCAGGATTTAGTCAAAATTTCCCACGATTTGCGGCTAATGGATTCCGGGCCTAAAACCGGTTTGAAGGAAATTCAACTACCGCCCGTACAACCAGGTTCCTCAATTATGCCAGGGAAATATAACCCAGTGATGGCAGAGATGACATCGATGGTGTGTTTTCAGGTGATGGGTTACGACAATGCGATCGCTCTTGCCGCCCAAGCCGGACAATTAGAATTGAATGTGATGATGCCGCTGATTGCCTATAACCTAATTCACAGTATCGAAATTCTGGGTAATACCATCGCCGCCCTCACGGAACGTTGCATCCAAGGAATTACCGCCAACCGAGAACGTTGTCTAGCATACGCTGAAGGTAGTTTAGCTTTAGTAACCGCACTTAATACCCACATTGGTTATTTGAATGCAGCTAATGTTGCTAAGGAATCTCTAGAAACTGGCAAATCTTTACGGCAAATTGTTTTAGAACACGGACTCATGAGTGAGGCAGAATTAGCTACTGTATTAAATCTAGAACAGATGAGTGGTATTTTACCTCTGAGTCCAGAATAAGAAAAATTTTTTACGAACCACAGTGCTGAACAAGGTTATCAACTAGCGTTACAAGTATTGGAGCAGAAAGCCCACCAGCAACAGACTGAAAATCCAAAAATTTTCAGTCTGTTGCGTCCTTCAGGGGTGGGATGAATGTGTAGCACCTTTAGGTGCAGTCTCATTATTAGGCACCTGCAAAGAAAAAAATGTCCCACCGGATCATAAATATTTTGGACATAGTGTTGATATATTGGGGCTTTCGCCCCGAAGGGGCGAAAGCGACGGTGGGACATTTTTTTTATTGGAACTCCCTTAGCGAGTTTTTTGATTAGCAATATACTTTTTGATTGTCTCACTTGAAGCATCCCCAGCCGTTCCACAAAAATAACTTCTTGTCCACATTCAGGGCAATCTTAATAAATGTGGAAACTCTTGCCTTAGTATCCTGGATGTATATCCCTTCAATCTAAACATAATTTGGTCTGGAGCTAAGGTCGGAGGACAGCTAACAAAAAGATGTACATGGTCTTCGATAATTTCAAGAGCTAGAATCTCAGACTCTAGCTCTTTTGTTTTTTCATAAAGCAATTCCTCAAGCCTGATAGCGACATTTCCAACTAATACTTTTTTGCGTCTTTTTGGTATCCACACGAAATGGTAATTAATCAGAGTGACTGATGTTGTCTTGTGCCTGTATTTTCCTGGCATATGTAAACTTTATATAAATCTATGGTCAATAGGTCGTACCTATTGAGGATATGACACTAGAATAAAGAAAAGCATCTAATCAGGTCTAAATATTATGCTTGCAGGTAAAAGTCCTATCAAGAGCTACAAGAATAATGATGTTAAAGAAAGTGAATCCGTCAAAATAAGAGGCAAGTGGCTTTATGCGGTTCGCAACCAAGGTGAAGCACTTAATCTACTGGGTAAATACTCAGTTCATGAATTAGGTTGGGGTTCTAGTTATTATGATTGCGATAGTTTTACAGCCCAAGAGAAAGCGTTACTAAAACAGACAATTAAATAATTTAATTACAGTAGAGATTATTAGGTTAAGCCCATGCTGGTCTTAGAAGCTAAGTTAAAAGGTAAACAAAGTCAGTACCATTTAATAGATGAAGCTCTTAGAACTGCTTTATTTATCCGCAACAAAGCTCTCAGACATTGGATGGACAATAGAGATATTGGCAAGAACGAACTGCAAAAACTTTGTGCTGTTTTAGCTAAAGAGTTTGATTTTGCAGACAAACTTAACTCTATGGCTCGTCAAGCTTCTGCTGATAGGGCATGGCTTGCAATTAAACGTTTTTACGATAATTGCAAAGCTAAGAAACTGGGCAATCAGGGATTTCCTAAATTTAAAAAACGTGGACATTCTGTAGAGTACAAAACGTCAGGATGGAAACTTTCTCTTGACAAAAAATACATTTCATTTAGTGATGGGTTTAATATCGGTAGGCTGAAATTAATTGGTACTCGTGACTTAAGTTTCTACTCTATCAAACAGATTAAGCGAGTCAGAATAGTTAAACGTGCTGACGGTTATTTTTGTCAATTTTGTGTTGATGTTGAACGCACAGAACAGCATCAACACAATGGTAAACAAGTAGGAATTGATGTAGGACTCGAATTTTTATACACTGATTCTGATGGTAAGACAGTTGAAAATCCCAGGCTATTACGTAAGTCTCAGAAGTCTTTGAAACGCAAACAGCGCAAAGCTTCTAAATGTAAAAAAGGTTCTTATAATCGCCGCAAAGCTGTTAAAAAACTAGCTAAAAAGCACCTCAAGGTAAGTAGACAGAGGAAAGATTTTGCTGTTAAGACCGCGAGAACTCTAGTCCAGTCAAACGACTTGGTAGTTTATGAGGACTTGCAGGTGCGAAATATGGTTAAGAACCATCATTTAGCTAAATCTATCAGTGACGCTTCCTGGTCATTGTTCACTGATTGGGTGGACTACTATGCCAAAGTTTTTGGCACTTGGGCAATAGCAGTTGCACCTCACTACACATCTCAAGATTGCTCTGTTTGTGGAACACGAATAAAAAAATCTTTGTCCACTCGCACCCACAAATGCCATTCTTGCGGAACAGTGATGCACCGCGACCACAACGCAGCTAAACAAATATTAGCCAAGGGGATTAAAAATACGGGAGGGCATCCCGAAATCAACGCTTCTGGACAGAACAACCTCTATCTAGGTGGGGAAACTCCTCTAGACAAGTTGACTGGTTGAAAGAAGAATCCCACACCTTCAAGGTGTGGGAGTGTCAACTCTATTAGCTTTGTGGTTACGCCAGAGGTTGAGTTAGTAGGCGAGATTTTAGAGAATTGGTAAGCTGATGACTGATGTAGGGGCGCACAACTGTGCGCCCCTACGTTGAGTGTTAACGCTATTCATTACTCGTAATTTATTACCCATGCAGACTCAAAAACCATCTGTCAGCCTGATTCGGGCTACTTCCTACGAATCAGAGGCTTTACGGGAATCTGTTGTCACACTCCTGGAACCTTTCGGGGGAATAGCTGCGTTTGTCAAAAAAGGCGATCGCGTTTTACTCAAACCTAATCTACTTACAGGTTCGCGTCCTACTAAAGAGTGTACTACTCGCCCGGAATTAGTTTACGAAGTTGCCCAAATGGTAATTGAGCTTGGCGGTAAGCCATTTTTGGGAGATAGTCCGGCTTTTGGTAGTGCTAAGGGAGTAGCTTTGGCAAATGGCTATCAGCCACTTTTACAAGAACTAAATCTTCCCATCATCGAATTTCACGGTAAGCGTTATCAAACCGTTAACGAAAGTTTTAACCACCTGCTGCTATGCAAAGAAGCAATGGAAGCAGATGTGGTAATTAACCTGCCTAAAGTCAAATCACACAGCCAGCTAACGTTAACTTTAGGAGTCAAAAATCTGTTTGGCTGCGTCCCTGGCAAGATGAAAGCTTGGTGGCACATGGAAGCCGGAAAAGATGCAAACCGATTTGGAGAAATGTTAGTAGAAACAGCCAGGGCGATTAACCCCAATTTAACCATCTTAGATGGCATCATCGGCCATGAAGGTAATGGCCCTAGTAATGGTGAACCTCGTTCCTTGGGCATTTTGGCAGCAGCATCAGATGTATTTGCCCTAGATCGGGCAATGGTAGAAATTCTCAACGTCCCACCTCATCAAGTTCCTACGGTTGCAGCTTCCCAAAGACTGGGTGTTTGTCCAGAACTTGCTGCTATTGAGTTCCCTCACTTATCTCCTGACTTATTAAAAATAGAAGATTGGCAATTACCAGACAAGTTAATGCCCATCGATTTTGCAATGCCCCGCGTGATTAAATCAACCTTTAAACATCTTTACATTCGTTTTCTCAAAGAACCTATGAGTGCCTATGGCAGGCAATAGGGACTGGTGACTGGGGACTGGGGACTGGTGATTGGGGACTGGGGACTGGGTACTGGGTACTGGGGACTGGGATAAAAACTGACACCAAAATTACATCTTTGTTCCCTATCCTAATCCCCATTGCCCCTAATCCCCACTCACGAGCGGTCGCGGGGGCCCCGAGTTCCCCAGTACCCAATCCCCAATCGCCAGTACCTAATCCCCAATTCCCAGTACCCAATCCCTAATCCCCAGTACCTAATCCCTTATATAGATTGACAAAATCAAAATAATATCACTGAGATTTTACAATTGGGATTTGGAAGCATTTTTTTAGTGTTATCACTGAATAAACATTGTAAGACCTGGTTTATGCATCTGTATTTATTCGGTGTAGATTTATAGTCCGGAAAATTCGGACTATTTAGTTATTCTTGGTTTGCAATGTCTTCAGGGTAACTGCTATTGCATGGTGAAATACTACTGTTATGTTTAGGTAACATTTCGGTATCTATCAAAAGTAATGGAAACAAGCTAAACTGCTAAAACTAGCGTCAGCCAGCTTATTTGAAGATGTTATAATGCTGGCAGACTCACCTGATAAAGGTTAATAATTAATCTCTACCAGTTGAAAGAATGTAGTTTAGAAGACAAATTCTTAACGAATGCTTAACCGAAAGACTACATATTGCAGCAAGAAATCGTAACATATTAATCACTTGGTCAATTCCGAAATGTTTAGCCGTAACTTTGTATCAAGATTATTATGTAACAAACTACTATTATGACACTTGCCAAACTGGTTCATGTTCTTGGCTGCAATACAGTTGACAGTCAAAAAAATAGATAGAATATCATCAAGACTCTCGTCTAGAGAGTAAACCTCTAAGTAATGTGACGAATTTCAATAATTTTGTATGAATTCAAATAGCCAGTCTGCCAATGCCGAGACGTATTCCCATCGTTTGGCAGACATAGTGGGAACTGCCATCGCTCTATTAACTCTAACGCTACCTGTGTTCGTCATTGCACACTTTTCTTCAAGCAATGTTCAGACTAACCAGCAACCTTTGACCTATACATTGCCAAAAGGTGGAAAGTAAACAATATTTGAAAATAAGATTTCACCAATCAGCTAACTCTAAAAATAGGGAATGGGGCACTTGTACTGAGCGAAGCCGAAGTATTGGGAATAGAAATAGATATTTTCATTTTCTCGTTGTGTACTAAAGTTGATGAGCATCTGTCTTATTTTGTTTGTGATTTAAATCACGCCTGATTTAGGAGTAAAATTCCCTTTCACAGCAATTCCAAGGTAAGTTCAATCAAATAATTTAGTCGAAAGCGTTGCCAAGAAACCGGGCAACGCTTTTGAACGTTTGTGTAAAGCTACACTTGCCGATCAGGACAGAGAATAAAACCAATGCCCAATTCCCTAAATTACGTGAGTTCGCTACTACCTCTCCCTCCTAACCTCCCTCTCCTAAAAGGCGAGGGAGGAACAACGAAAAAATAGCCTTTTACTCCCCTCTCAAGGTAGGAGAGGGGTCGGGGGAGAGGTGATAACGGTACTCATCGAACTCACGTTAAATTCAGGAATACTTTGGGAATAAGTCCATCTTGGCCCTAAAATTCTACACGGGGAACCAAACAGGTGCGCCCACCATTCACCGTTAGTTGAGGATTTTTTTGTGGACTTATCCCGTATTCCCGCCCAACCGAAACCTGGTCTAATCAATGTTCTGGTTGAAATTCCAGGCGGGAGCAAAAATAAATACGAGTTTGACAAAGACCTGGAAGCTTTCGCTCTAGACCGAGTACTTTATTCTTCGGTAAGATATCCATATGACTATGGCTTTGTACCTAACACTTTAGCTGATGATGGCGATCCCCTAGATGGTATAGTCATAATCGACGAGCCGACCTTTCCCGGTTGTGTGATTGCTGCACGACCCCTTGGCTTTTTGGAGATGATTGACGGTGGCGATCGCGACGAGAAAATCCTTGCTGTACCGGATAAAGATCCGCGCTACGCCCAAATCAAATCCCTCAAAGACATAGCGCCACACCGCTTGGATGAAATTGCCGAATTTTTCCGCAGTTATAAAAATTTAGAAAAAAAGGTGACTGAAATTCTTGGTTGGCAAGATGTAGAGCAAGTCAACGCCTTGGTAGAAAAGTCCATCAGAGCTTTTAAAGGATAATGGGAAAGTTAGGAGTTGGAGTTATGAGTTATCAGTTATAAGTTATAAATTTTTATTTCTAACTTCTAACTCCTAACTCCGCGCCTCCTAACTCCTAACTCGAAAAATCGTTGATTCCCCCTAAACTAAATGCACCGCACTATCCTTTTGGCAAAAATTCACAACTGCACCCTCACAGGGGCGAACATCAACTATGTGGGTAGCATCAGCATTGATCAAACCTTGTTAGAAAAAGCAGGGATCTTACCTTACGAGCAAGTACAAGTAGTAAATAATGCCAATGGTAAGCGCTTCATTACTTATGCAATTCCGGCTCCAGCCAATTCAGGAATAATTGAGCTAAATGGGGCTGCGGCACGTCTAGGCATTATAGGCGATCGCTTGATTATAATGACTTACGGGCAGTTCACTACAGAAGAGTTAAAAAGTTACTCTCCCACAGTAGTAATCGTAGACGAAAAAAACCGACTTTTAGAAGTGCGGCACTACGATGACCTGCTCAGTAAGGTCTAATTTCAAAGAAAATGTCAAATATTGAGCTGTCAGGTTCCCAGATCTACCTAAATGAAAAGCCAACTACCCCGCCAAGTAGCCCAGCGGATAATTTTCTGGTGCAATTTTGGGGTGTCCGGGGTTTAGTTCCCACCCCAGCCAGCAATGCTAACCGCTATGGTGGCAATACTACTTGTGTAGAAATGCATGTGGCCGGCAAACATTTGATTTTTGATGGGGGTACTGGCTTACGCATACTGGGTAAATGTTGGCAGCAATTAGAACAGCCGCTAGAAGCCCATCTATTTTTTACCAACTCCCAATCAAATCGTATCCAAGGGTTTCCGTTTTTTGCCCCTGCATTTATTGCCAAAAATTGCTTCCACATCTATGGTATAGCAGCTTCAAATGGAGCTTCTATCAAACAATGTTTGTGCGACCAGATGCTCCAGCCACACTTTCCTTACCCTTTGCAAATAATGCAGTCTGAATTGCAGTTCCACAATCTGATTGTGGGTAATGAGGTGAAGTTAGATGATGTCACAATTACAACAGGATTAATCAATCAAACTCAGCGTTCAGTTGGCTACCGGGTCACTTGGCAGGGATATAGCGTTGCTTACACCACAGATTTGCACAACAGTGCTGATGAAGTCGAACGAGAGCGAATTTTAGAGATTATTAAAGGCGTTGATTTATTAGTAGCCAATGCTACTTACGTCCCTCCAACATGCCACAACCATGACTCAGCCGATTTACAATGGCAAACTGCGGTAGATTTAGCTCACAGCGCGGGTGTGCAGCAGTTAGTCATCTCTCATCACCACCCAGATGACGAGGATGATTTTCTTGACAAAGTTCAACTTGAAGTGAAATCTGTGTTTCCCAACGCATTACTAGCCTGTGAAGGTTTGGTGTTACCTGTTGGTAAAAAAGAGCAGGGGAGTAGGGGAGTAGGGGAGCAGGGGAGTAGGGGAGCAGGGGAGCAGGGGAGCAGGGGAGCAGGGGAGCAGGGGGATAAGGGAAAAATAACTTCTAACAACTGACAACTGACAACTGACAACTGACAACTACTTGACACATCGGATGATTCCATACAGTCCATGAGCTTCGACTTGCACACGGTCTGGATGGAAGCCTGTTGTGAGTAAAATCTGCCGTAGCTCATCTACGGTGAAAAAACGAAAGACAATGTTGGGCAATGGCTTGAGAAAAGTAGTTGCAAACAGCCTGCCATCCTGACGTAATACTTGGTAAATGTTGCGTATTCCTGCTTCAGCATTGGGCCAGCAGTGCATCGCGGCTCCAGCATAGATAGCATCAAAAGAATCTGATGCTAGGGGTAATGCTTCTACATCACCACGGATGATAGTTATCTGGGAAGGTGAGATACCATCTAATTTCATCTGTTGTTCTAACTGTGCTAACATCGACTCGGAATAATCTAAAGCGATAATCTGTTTGTACCTTCCCAGTAGTGCTAAGCGTCGCGCCATAATTCCTGTACCACAGCACAGATCCAATACAATTGCTGGATCTTCACCAAAGAATTCTGTACACTGCCGGAACTCTACATCAATCCCGCCAAGGTTACGCAGTCCCATAGCCCAAATTGGCGGTAGAATGCGTTCATAGAAAAAAGAGATAACCGGAGAGCGGAATAATTCTGTGCGTAGAGGTTTTGTCTTTTCAGCATTGCCTTCTATTTGCCTTTGTACTGCATCAGGAGTCAGATCTATTAAGGATGAAGGAGTTTTTTCTAGTTCGTTCCTGAAATAATCAAGGCATGTATCACATCGCTGTGGGACTTCGGCTAGAGATTGGCGACAAATAGGGCAAATAATTACCTGCTGTACTATCGACATAATAATTCGTAATTTGTAATTAATCTAGCGGCAATACCCTGCCTTAAGCCCTACGGGTTCGGGGGGTCGCAATCGACGGGAAGTGGCGTCCTTTGACTGCGACCCCCTCACCGCTTTGTGTCTACATGAATAGCTCAAAGTAGGGTGTAGTTTTGCGTAAGTTCTATCAGTGCGGTTCATGCTGGCTGAAACAGTGAATTTACTACTTTACCCAGTTGTTGAAGTTTGGCGGCTACTGCGCCACTAGTGAATAATTCTTGCGCCTTGGCTATACCCGATCGCATATCTGGACAAATGCCACTTTGCCACAGATAAAACCCGCCATTCCACAAAGCTGTTTGCATGAGTTCCCCAGATTTCCCAGCCAACACCTCATGCATACCAGCAACCAGTTCTTCGGTGCTACCAAGGGGTACATTCTTAGTAGTAAAGCCGTATTCATGGGGTGCAAGGAGTAACCTTTCTATTTCTTGGGGTGCATTCGCTACAGATAAAGCAATAATTGCAGTGCGATCGCGTGGTAAATCGCAACTACCTTCTAATCCCTTGACTAAGGTAAATTTTGTCACTCCGCGCAACCCCAAGGCTACTTGGAACATTGCTTCTGTGGGAGGATGAACGAACCCAGGAATCATATGGGCATCCCCAGCATAAGGACACCAAATTAATTCCATTGTGGCTAAGGGTGGACGTTTGCCAAGTTGGTCGCGATACTCCCAAATAGTTTTAGTTAAAGGAAAATGAACAGGTGTATAAACAAAGCCAACTCCTGTTTGTTCAAACACCTGCTGAGTTTTGGAGAGTAGTAAGCTAGTCCAATCAATTCCTAATCCCTGCCAAATATCTACTAGGGGTAATCCGTACTTTGTCGGCAAGCGATCGCCTCCATGCAGGATAATTGGTTGCCCAACTGCGGCCAGTAATAAAGCCGTGATTGGGGCAATTGGTGCAGTGCGCGTTCTGCCATCATAAGGTAGACCAAAAACTATCACTGGACGTGCCCAGGCAATGGGTTGTAGCTTTGGCCCCAATTCATCGTAGGCATCTAACATGCCCGCTAACTCTTCGCCGGTGGGTCGCCTGATGCGGTGGGCAATCAAAAATGCTCCTATTTGGGCTGGTGTTGCTTCACCCAGCAGCATCATTTTAGTAGCGGTGGCTGCTTGGGCACGAGTTAAATTTTCTCCCGTGTGGTTTCCACTGCCCACTTTTTTCAGCAATTCCCTAAATACATTGCTCATAGTAGTCAATAGTCAATAGTCAATAGTCAATAGTCAATAGTCAAAATTTGAACTGTGGACTTTTGACTCTGGACTTTTGACTAATCATACTTTAAGAAGCCGATCGCTGCTGCTGAAATTGCGGTGGGATATTTTCCCGTACCAGTTGCCAAAAGTGATTAATTGGGGGTATCTGGAGACGGTCTTGAGTAGTTACCATAACTACGCGACGAGTCAAACCTGTATTGTCAGATGCAGCACCAGTGGTATTACTAGCTAGGGAGCGAACTGCTAAGGTGGGATCATGCAGTGCTTCCATAAGTGCTGAACGAGGTAGCAAAGCTATGAGTTCGCCTTGTCGCACCACTCCCCGGAAGGCATCTAAGGTATTTACCTCTAAAGCTGCCTGGAGTGTGGTTTCCAATCGTTCAAACTTGTCTTGCACTAGGCGTTGCATTCCATATCCATCTTTAAAAACTACTTGCGGATAACGAACTAGCTCCGACCAAGGGATGCGTTCATATTGGGCTAGGGGATGATGCGCTCCAACCAAGACTTCTATGGGTTCATCATATAGTACTTCTACCACCATCTCTCTGGCAGTGGTTAAAAAGCGATTATTCATCACAATTGCTAGGTCTACCAATCCATCTTTGAGGACTTTGAGGGCGCGATCGCTACCCAATGATGTGACTCGCAATTGTACTTCTGGATAATCGTGACAAAATTTTTGCAGCACTGGTGGCAGGTAAGAAGCACATAACGAGTGAATCACGGCAATGCATAGTTCTGGCTGCTTTCCTGCAATTAAATCTGTTAATTCTTGTGTAGCTATCTCCCACTCAGTGCAAATTTTGCGGACACGAGGTAGTAAACGTTCACCTCCCAGAGTTAATTTGGCGTGACTGGTTCTGTGAAATAGTTCTACCCCAATATCAGCTTCCAAGGACTGGATTTGGCGACTGATAGTCGATTGGGTGACACCACATTTTCGGGCTGCTTGTTGAAAGCTGCCAGTTTCCGCGATCGCCAAAAAGGCTTGCAACTGCTCTAGCCGCATTGTTATGTAGCCTGAATTACATTTAGGGCTTTCATTAAGTTAACGGTTTTACCTTCTCAATTTAGTTAAGTTTGTTACAAGTCTTTGTGTTGTCAATAGTCAATAGTCAATAGTCATTTGTTAGGAGTGAAGAATTATTTCCCTACCAAGAGCGCTGTTTCACCTCATCTCCCTATTTTCATCAAAGCAACTTACTTCTTTTTATGGGAGGATAAATTATCTGCTCGTAATTGTTGCCGTCCGTTGGTGATAATTCGTAACATATCTTGCAGGTCTTGCTCAATACCTTCGAGGACACTATCAGCGTATTCATCAGCACCATTTTCAATTTCTTGAGCTTGGGCAATCGCTGTTTTTCTGATTTCTTCTAACTCTTGCTGACAAGCACGCCGCTTGAGGTCAATTTCAGTGAGGGTTTCTTGCATCATTGCCTCACATTCAAGTTGCACTTTTCGTCGCAGTTCTTCAGCTTCTCGTTCTGCCTGCTTGACAATATCGCTTTGGGCCAAAATTTGCGCTCTTTTTGCTTGGGCAGCCTCAACAATTTGCTGCCCATACTCTTCTGCTTCCAGCAGAACTTCCTGTTTTTGTTCTAGGATTGCGGCTGCTTCCTGAAACACTGATGGCAGGCAAACTCTGATGAAATCGAGTTGTTCCAATAGCCTTTCTTCGTCTATTACTATGCGTCCCGTCAGCGGAATGCGGAAACCATCATCAAGAATTAATTCCTCCAGTCGATTGAGTTCCTCCTGAATATCTATACTTCCAGATCCGTCGGGATACTCTTGCGGGGGGAGATAGTCTCCGTTGTCATTGGGTTCGCCGTTGGGGAGTTGTGGTTGTAGCATTTGTATATATCTAAAGCAATGTGTGGGGGAACAAGATGATCGACAGAACCACCAAACCTTGCAATCTCTTTTACCACACTACTACTTAAAAAACTATACTCGTTTGATGTAGCCAGAAAAACTGTCTCTATTTGAGTTGAAATAGTTTTATTAGTATGAGCCATTTGTAGCTCTACTTCAAAGTCAGAAATTGCTCGTAAACCCCGCAGTAAGACTCCTGCGTGTTGCTTTTGGGCGTAGTTGACGGTAAGACCATCGAAGCTATCTACTTCTACATTAGGTAGATGTCGCGTAGCTATACGAATTTGTTCTAGTCGTTCCTGCACAGTAAACAGTGGAACTTTATTAGGGTTCCGTAGTACAGCAACAATCACCTTATCAAACAGCCGACTACCACGCTGAATGATATCAAGATGACCTAAAGTGATGGGATCGAAGCTACCTGGATAAATAGCAATCACGGTACTTAGGTGCCTTCAAGCTGCTTGAGTAATTATATCGGAACCTTGGGTATTGGGGATTGGGGATTGGGGATCGGGTATTGGGGATCGGGGATTAGGAAGAAATACGCTCTGTGTGTAAACTGAATTACTTCCCAGTCACCAGTCACCAGTCCCCAGTCCCCAGTCCCCAGTCCCCAGCCCCCAGTCACCAGTTAAGCAAAACCTGCTCTAATTGTTTATATATAAAAACCCCTTTCAATCATGGGGTTAGAAGCTGATAACAGCTGAACAATTTAGTCAACTAGGTACTTTTGCATGGCACTGGATCTTTCCATTTTGCCTTTGGCGTTTCAATTTACTTCTCCAGGCCCAATTCTGGTGAAGTTAGGCCCAATAACTATTCGCTGGTATGGCTTGTTGATTGCCACAGCCGTATTAATCGGCGTTAGCCTTTCTCAATACTTAGCAAAGCGCCGTAACGTCAATCCAGACTTGCTGAGCGATTTGTCAATTTGGTTGGTGATTGGGGCAATACCCGCAGCACGGCTGTACTACGTTTTATTTGAGTGGTCAGAATATGCCCAGTCTCCCGAACGGATTATTGCTATTTGGCAAGGAGGTATTGCAATTCACGGAGCAATTATTGGTGGCACAATAGCCGCTTTAATTTTTGCCAAACTCAAGCAAGTTTCTTTCTGGCAACTGGCTGATTTGGTGGCTCCTTCTCTGATTTTAGGACAAGCGATCGGGCGTTGGGGTAATTTTTTTAACTCTGAGGCTTTTGGTGATCCTACCAACTTACCTTGGAAGCTGTATATTCCACTAGAACGCCGTCCTCCACAATTAGCTAGTTTTGAGTATTTTCATCCCACATTCCTCTACGAATCTCTGTGGAATTTAATGGTGTTTGCTCTGTTGATCACGTTATTTTTTCGGGGTGTCGCTGGCAAGTCGCGCTTGCGAGTGGGTACGCTGTTCATGATTTACCTGGCAACCTACAGTCTGGGACGCTTGTGGATTGAGGGCCTTCGCACTGATAGTTTAATGCTGGGGCCGCTGCGGATTGCACAGGTTGTCAGTCTCACTGGAATTGCTTTAGGATTAGCTGGTTTAGCTTGGCTTTACATACGTAAACGCCCTCTGCCTGATGTAGTTTCTCCCCTGAAAGGAGATGGAGAGTAGGGGCAGGGGGGATGGGGGGATGAGGGGATGAGGGGATGGGGGGACACGAAGAATAAGTAATGCCCGATGCCCGATGCCCAATACTTCGGCTTACCTCGACTTCGCTACTTCGACTGCGCCCTTACCTCGGCTTCGCCCTTCGGCTACGCGGCAATTGAGCGAAGTCGAAATTCAGGACAAGCTCGGCACAAGTCGGCTACGCGGCAATTGAGCGAAGTCGAAATTCAGGACAAGCTCAGCACAAGTCGGTACAAGTGCGAGAGTACAAGTTCGCAATTCCCAATTCCCAAAAATAAAAAATGCCCCAGAGTTTTCTCTAGGGCTTAACCAGGGTGCATCTACCATTTCTTTCTACTAGAGCAGAGATGCTAAATCCGGAAAGATACTGAGAAAATACTAAAAAAATTTTTTGAGAATTTTCTGTGTGCGAAAATCACGTAAATACAAAACAAAATTTAGTATGCCAAACAATTTAGATTACATAAAATCAGCAGTGTATATTGTGGGGGCAGGGCCAGGAGATCCGGATTTATTGACGGTGAAGGCGCAGAAGTTGCTGGCTGTAGCAGATGTAATTTTATTTGCTGATTCTTTAGTACCCGAACAGATTTTGGAAATTTGCCGAGAAGATGCAGAAATTATTCGCACTGCCAATAAGACTTTAGAAGAGATTCTAGGGCTGATGATAGAACGAGTGCGATCGCAGCACAAATCTGTTGTGCGTCTCCATTCCGGCGACCCCAGTCTCTACAGTGCCATTGGTGAGCAAATGCATCTGCTAAGTGAGGCTCATATTCCCTTTGAAGTCATACCAGGTATTAGCGCCTTTCAAGCCGCTGCTGCCAAACTCAAAATAGAACTGACTGTGCCAGGTTTAGTCCAGACTATTATCCTAACCCGTATCAGTGGACGTACAGAAGTTCCTACCAAGGAAGAATTAGCTGATCTTGCGGCACATCAGGCTAGCCTCTGCCTTTATCTGAGTGCGCGTCATGTGGAAAATGCCCAAGGTAAACTACTCGAACACTACCCAGCCGACACTGCGGTAGCGATTTGCTTTCGCTTGGGATGGCCCGATGAAAAAATTAGGGTTGTTCCCCTAAATCAAATGGCAGACTGTACCTATGAAGAAAACCTGATCCGTACCACACTTTATGTAATTAGTCCAGCACTTTTACCAACAACAGGGCGATCGCGTTTATATCATCCTGAACATGATCATTTATTTCGTTCTTCAGTCAATAGTCGGTAGGGATTGGGCATGGGGCATTACTTATTCTTCGTGTCCCCCCACCTCCCTATCCCCCCATCCCCCTATCCCCTGCGGTTGGATAAACTTAACAATATCAATCAAATTGAAGTTCTAATTCAGTACTATGCCTTTAATTAAAGTGCAAACTTCTGTGTCTGCTGTGCAAAAAGCTGAAGTTGAGGCAATGCTTTTAAGCCTATCAGCCAAGTTAGCGAAACATTTGGGCAAACCAGAATCCTATGTGATGACGGCTTTTGAACCAGGAATCGCCATGACCTTTGCTGGTACTACAGATCCGGTTTGCTACGTTGAAGTTAAAAGTATCGGCAGTATGAAGCCAGACCAAACCGAGGCTATGAGTCAGGACTTTTGCCAACAGATTAACCAAACCTTGGGCGTGCCTAAAAATCGCATTTATATAGAGTTTGCGGATGCACTGGGTGCAATGTGGGGCTGGAACGCCACGACCTTTAGTTAATTGTTATGTAAAATTGTTACACAACGGTGACAGTATTTTGAGAGGGTAATCTCAAATGTTTGTTTGGCGTCTTGAGTAGATATGATGAAATCAATGATACAGAAATAGAAGTAAAAGGGAAAACTAGATGTACGGTCTAATAAATAAAGCGATTCAAGATATGGTGTGCGATCGCTTTGGTGAGGAAACTTGGCAGATGATTAAAAAAAAGGCAGAACTAGAATTAGAGACTTTTCTGAGGATGGAAACCTATCCTGATGACTTGACTCACAAGTTGGTGAAGGCCACAAGTGAAGTTGTTGATTTAACTCCTACGGAAGTAATGCAAGCCTTTGGAGAATATTGGATACAGTACACTGGCAAGGCTGGCTACGGGGCAATGATGGATATGAGCGGGGATAACCTACCAGAATTCCTGGAAAATCTGGATGACCTGCATACTCGTCTGAGTGTACACTTCCCACAATATAATCCTCCTTCGTTTGAATGCACTGAAGCCCAAGAAAATGCTTTGCAACTCAACTACCATTCTGGGCGAAAAGGACTGGCTCCAATGGTTGTTGGCTTACTCAGAGGTTTAGGAGCTAGATTTAATACAAAAGTTAACATTACCCAAATTCAAAATCGAGAAGAGGGTGCTGACCATGATGCTTTTTTAATAGAGTACAAACATCACTAACTATTTCATGAACTGCCCCCAATTCAATATTCCACCACAATTATTTAACCAAGCTTTTCCATTTCATATTGTGTTCAATCGTGAGGGGAAGATTTTACAAGTTGGGGAAGTTTTGCAACGTATTCACCCAGAACCCTTGCACGGCAATTTAATTGAGGAACATTTTGAGATTAAGCGTCCGAAGATTCGGATTGATTTTGCAGCGATCGCTAAGCGGCTTCACTCTTTATTTTTGTTTGAATCTCTATATAATGGCATCCTTCTTAAAGGGCAAATGATGTATATCCAGGAGCAGGATGTTATGCTTTTTCTCTGCTCTGTTTGGATCAATGATTTAAATTCTATATCTACATACAATCTGAAGCTAAAAGACTTTGCAATTCATGACCAAACTGTTGATTTGATATTTTTACTCAAAGCTAAAAATAACGCTTTAGAAGATGTCAAAAAATTAACAGATGAACTCAAACAGCGACAGTCACAGCTAGAAAAGGCACTACAAGTTCAAGAATATTTGGCGAAGACTGCTGCAACACAAGCCCAAGAGTTAAAACAAACTCTCAAAGAGTTACAGCAAACCCAATCTCAACTGATTCAAACTGAAAAAATGTCTTCACTAGGACAGCTAGTGGCTGGTGTTGGACATGAAATTAATAATCCTGTAAATTTCATTTACGGCAATCTCAAATATGTTAAAGAGTATACTCAAAATTTATTAAATCTCGTCAATTTATATCAATACATTTATCCTGAACATCATTCAGAAATTCAAGCATTAGTCAATACTTTTGACTTAGAGTTTATCATTGAGGATCTACCGAAAATTTTATCTTCAATGGAAGTTGGTGCTAGCCGAATCTGTGAGATTGTCAAAACTTTACGCAATTTCTCACGACTCGATCAATTAGAAATGAGGCTGGCTGATATCCACGAAGGTATCGACAGCACATTACTGATTTTGCAACATCGTCTGAGAGCTAAACCAGACCAACCGCCTATTGAAGTGATTAAAGAATACGGTGATTTGCCTCTTGTGGAATGCTATCCAGGACAAATGAATCAGGTATTTATGAATATCTTAAGTAATGCAATTGATGCTTTACATGAGTATTCTGATCACTGCTGCCAAGACGAGATTTTACAAAACCCTAGTCACATTATCATCCGTACTCAAGTTCAAAATCAAGAGCGCTTGATCATCAGTATTAAAGATAATGGTGCAGGAATCACAGAGAAGGCTAAAACTAAATTGTTTGACCCTTTCTTTACTACTAAACCTGTGGGACAAGGTACTGGTTTGGGATTATCCATCAGCTATCAAATTGTGGTGGATAAACATGGGGGTACGCTAGAGTGTATTTCGACACCTGGAGAAGGGGCTGAATTTGTGATCGATATTCCTCTGCGGCAACCGAGTTAATCTGGAAGTTGTAGGATAGAGATCCAGTATCAATTCTTGTTTTTTTATGCCTGCTACGCCTCTCATTTCTTTAGTTGACTCAAGAACATCAGAAATAATTCCTCACGGCAGTCGCCTCAACGGGGGGAACCCCCGCACAGCGCTGCCTCCCTTGCTAGGTGCTTCGGTTACTGAGTTAACTGCTTGGGTGCAGCAGCAAGGACAACCTGCTTATAGAGGAAAGCAACTGCATGAGTGGATTTATCAAAAGCAAGTGCGATCGCTTGCTGATATTTCTGTATTTTCTAAACAATGGCGGCAAGAAGTAGCACAAATCCCCATTGGACGTTCAACTATACACCATCGCGCTGTTGCACCCGATCGCACGATTAAGTACCTGCTGCAACTGGCTGATGGTCAAATCATTGAAACCGTTGGCATTCCCACAGACAAGCGTTTAACAGTATGCGTTTCTACTCAGGTGGGTTGCCCAATGGCGTGTGATTTCTGCGCTACTGGTAAAGGCGGCTATAAGCGCAATTTAGGCAGGCATGAAATTGTCGATCAGGTGTTAACTGTACAATCAGATTTTCAGCAGCGGGTTAGCCATGTGGTATTCATGGGCATGGGTGAACCATTGTTGAATACTGAGAATGTTTTAGCTGCTTTGAAATGCCTCAATCAAGATGTCGGCATTGGACAGCGATCGCTTACTGTTTCTACAGTGGGTATTCGCGATCGCATCCGTCAGTTAGCCGAACACCATCTGCAAATTACTCTTGCTGTTAGTCTTCACGCACCCAACCAAGCCCTGCGAGAACAACTTATACCTAGCGCCCACTCCTATCCTCTCAAAGATTTACTAACTGAATGTCGGGAATACGTCGAAATCACGGGTCGCCGTGTATCTTTTGAATATGTTCTCCTCGCTGGGGTGAACGATTTGCCAGAACACGCATTGGAATTGGCAAAATGTCTGCGAGGATTCCAAAGTCATGTGAATTTGATTCCCTACAACCCCATTGCGGAAGTTGACTACAAACGCCCGAATAGCGATCGCATTCAAGCTTTTGTGAAAGTCCTCAAACAACAACAAATTGCTGTTAGTGTCCGCTATTCTCGTGGTTTAGAAGCTGATGCAGCTTGTGGACAACTACGTGCAAGTAAAAAAAGTTAGGAGTTAGGAGTTAGGAGTTCATAATTCCTAACTCCTAACTCTTAACTCTTAACTCCTAATTAAATTACCTTTTTGCAAGAATACCGGGGGCGTAAGCTTCAATCACTTTACCAGTGCGGGTACAGCTAATCATTAAGTAGTCACAAGCTGGACATTGTGTCCGAGTTATTTGACTTTCAGTAATATAATGACGTTCTGCTTCACTGCCGCAGTTTGGGCAGTGAATTTTTTGTATTGTATGCATTTTTTACCCCTGGTCGGAATTAAAGTCGTGTGAAAAAAACCGTCAATTAAGTAAGCTAAGTAAGCAAATATTTTGGTTTTACCAAAGTTAACAAACAGCTAATAACTTAGCTGATTATTTTAAACAAGATTTTATGTTTGAAATTTTTGTCGTTCTTTCTATGTATTATGCACAAATCTAGGTGATTTTATCATCCTACTTTAGGTACATAAACTAAATTCCTGATGGAATATGGTTTAGAGATTAAGTGATCCCTATGTTTTATACCTTGAGAGAGCCTTATTTGTTGTCTTTTTAGACAAACACAAAAAAAGCTGTTCTTGTATTCAAAAATTAAAATCAAGAAATTACTGTATCTTTGGTAACAGAATGTCAGTCTTAAGGTTTGGTTAATATTTGGCAGCAATAAAGCGGTTGTAAATCGAACCGCCCTACCCTTCTGTGACAAAGACACTCTTGCTAGCTTGCTTCCCCCCAGGGGTACGAAAATTCTTTTTTGCAGGTTTATGTCTTGCACCTGTTCAATTTCCCGCCAATTTAATATACCCGACTTTTTTAAAAAGTCGGGTATATATAGCGGTTCTCAGTTGTGTGAAGTACATTTTTCGACCTCACCCCCAACCCCTCACGCCACTTGCGCTTTGTCTGTCGGGCCTCACGTTAAGAGGGGTGAAAATAATCGTAGATTTCTTGAGCTAAACGCGGGCCAATTCCTGAAACTTCAGCTAGTTGTGCCGGTGTGGCTTGACGAATATAATCTACTGAGCGAAAATGCCCTAAAAGTTGCTTTTGCCGATGGTGTCCTAAGCCAGGAATTTCATCTAAACGCGATCGCTTCAATTTCTCACTACGTTGCTGACGGTGGAAAGTGACTGCAAATCGATGTGCTTCATCCCGCAAACGCCGCAACAATTGCACCCCTGGTTGTTCTGCATCGGTTTCCAACGGTTGAGATTCTCCTGGTAAAAAAATCTCTTCTCGCTGTTTTGCCAAACTCACAACTCGTAAGTCTTCTAATAAATTATGCTCTTGTAAAACGGCGACAACCGATGATAACTGACCTTTCCCGCCATCAATCATAATTAAATCAGGCCAGTCAGGATTACCTGCTCTTGGTAATTGTGGATCTTCGCTATACTTACGAAACCGTCGCTGGATGACTTCTGCTAAACTAGCAAAATCATCTGAGTGTCCGGCTGTCACTGTGGGATTTTTGATTTTGTAGTGGCGATAGTGCTGCTTGGCGCTGATCCCATCAATAAACACAACTTGAGAAGCTACAGCATTGGCACCTTGAATATGTGAGATATCATAACCTTCGATGCGGCCGGGTAAGTCGGGTAAGTCGAGAATAGCAGCTAAATCTTGCATTGCTTCGTGATTGCGATCGCTAAATTTCTGCATTCTTTGCAATTCATACTGAGCATTGCGTTCTACCATCTCAATTAATTCTGCCTTGGTTTGCCGCTGGGGAGCTAAAATCGTGACTTTTCTTCCCTTGCGCTGGGTCAAGACATCCGCCAATATCTCTGTTTCTGGTAATTCGTGCTGTACCAAAATCTCGATAGGAATTTCCACCGAATCAGCAGTTTGATAATGTTCTTCTAAGACTCGCTGTAAAATAGCTCCAGGTTCAGCCTGTGCATCTGCAACAAATGCTAAGCGTCCTACCAATTGCCCAGCCCGAATCTGAAATAATTGAATGCAAGCATGTTGTGCATCGGCGGCTAGGGCAATGGCATCCCGTGAAACTGTATCATCTGGAAGAGAAACTTTTTGATCCGCAGTCAGCGATTTTAAACCAGCTATTTGATCGCGAATCCGCGCCGCTGACTCAAAGTTCAATGCCTCGGCTGATTTTTGCATTTGTTCTGTCAAGATGTCAATTAGTTCCTGAGTCCGACCTTGGAATACCATCGCCACCTTTTGTACAGTTTTGCGGTATTCTTCTGGTGAAATCAGCTGTTGGCACACACCCGGACAGCGCCCCATATCATAATTTAAGCAAGGACGGTCTTTAAACAGTGGTTGAGGTCGTTGGCGCAACGCAAAAATCCGCTTACTAATTCGTAAGATTTCTCGCAACAACCCAGCATCAGTATAAGGGCCGTAAAACTTATCCTTTTCTTTGCCGAATTGGCGTTTGCGAGTGATGAAAATTCGAGGATATTCTTCTGACCAAGTGATGCAGACATAAGGATATTTTTTATCATCCTTGAGCAGTACGTTATAATACGGCTGATGCTGCTTGATTAAGTTGGCTTCCAACGCCAAGGCTTCGGCTTCGGTATCGGTGACGATAAATTCGATTTCGCTCACCTGCTTAGCCATTGTAGCGATACGTTCGCTCTTAGCGTACCCTTCCCGGAAGTAGGAACGGACACGCGATCGCAATTTGCGCGATTTACCTATGTATATGATGCGATCGTTTCCGTCCCGCATGAAATAAACTCCCGGTTCTGGTGGAATTTCTGCTAGACGGCTTTCCAGACGTTCTGGATCTTTAAGTAGTGGTGGTATTTGAGCAGATATAGTCACAACCTAATTTAGGTAATTTTATAAATTTACCTACTTTCTATTTTAAGAAGAAATAACTTTTTTGTGTTGCTCTTACGTGCAATTTATCAAGTTAATATCAAGTTTCTAATCTATCTAATCGGAATATTACAGCTATTTATCTGTTATGTGACGTTAACTTACTTACATATTGTAGTGTTCTTTATAAGTTTTTTCTGAGTTTTTAGAACGAATTTAAGTTTTATAGATTTTTTTTTCTTCTAAAAATTCTTATTTATTGATATTATTCAAAGTTGTGTGTACTCACTCATACATTACCTGACTGTGCCTTGTTCAACTTGGCTATGTGTATCCATTAATCGATCAGATCAAAGATTTTGTCAGCCACAGATCAATAGGCAATATTTCGGATTCTTAATTGAACGTCAAAGATTAAGCGAATTAACGGTTTTAGCAACATAATATCTCTGACTATGATTGTAATGATAAATACTGAACTTATTTAAGGAGAGAATTATATATGAATTTACAAGAATTTGAATCCAGTTACCGCGAGGCTATGGATGAAACATTAAACGAACTACAAACAGCAGTTTTATTACTAGCGCAATTACAAAAAAAAATTCATGAAATTGGCAATTCTGTACAACATCTAAGTGAGAGTGTTGAAGAATTCATTAACAACGAAAAAACTAAATAAATATACAGAGTTAAATCAATTTCATATATGAATACAAGATAATTCTTCTTCAATTGATAGTAGCAGTTCATTCAGATCTATCGGTTTAATAAAGTAACGTTTAGCACCGAGATTTATCGCTCGTTCTTTATCAGCTTTAAAAGCAAAAGCTGAAACTACAATAATAGGTATCTTTGATAAATTTTGCTTTTGTTGAATTTGTTCTAGCAGTACATAACCGTCGATGTCTGGTAATTTCAGATCTAACAACAGTAACTCAGGCTGGAATTTTTCTATAGTTGGGAATAGAGCAGAGCCATCTGATAGACTTTCGACATTGTATCCACAATAGCTGAGATAGTCCCTCAGCAGCATTCTATTGACATCATTATCTTCAATTAGTAGAACTCGTCTTGGTTGGTGCGACTTTAATTGTCGCTCTATAGTAAGTAGATTTGCTGTCATTTTTACCTATTCTGTTATGTTAAAAGTTATTTCTGTGGCTAAGAAGTTTAAATAGTATAGATGGAAGATTTCAAATTCAGGAAAAATTTGCAGGTGTAAGTCAGCCAGATTTTAAATAACTGACATTTATCTGTGCTTTGATCTTGAGGATAATATCCTATTAAAATTAGATCAAATCATGGTTTTGCTTGCTTTTTCAGTAATTTAATAAATTCTTAAGTTCTTTTCCCAAGAAATCATGCTAGTTATTGTATGTCAATAAATATATCTAAATTATTGTTTACACAGTAGTGGGAAAAACAACCGTAATTATACAGGATTAAGATAAAAATTTTATAAAAAAATAACCAATACTATTTCGCTTTCAGGTAGCCATATCTACGGTGTACACACAAGCAACGAAAATCGCGCCCTACATTGGCTTTAATATCGGAGCGTCCTAACGCACCGACAATCAGTGGTAGTGAAGCAGGGCTGCGGGAGGGTTAAGATAAAAACTTATCCCTTAATTAAAGAAACTCTGCAATTCTTTGGACAGCAGTTTCTAACAAAGGTGGCTCATGCACCAAAGCAAAGCGGACATATCCTTCTCCAGATTTGCCAAAACCAGCACCAGGAGAAGCAGCAACACCAGTTTGTTTGACCAACTGAGTACAAAATTCTACAGAATTTTGATGCCACAAAGAGGGTAGCTTAGCCCAAATATACATAGTGGCTTTGGGGGTAGGAACTTGCCAACCGATGTCATGTAAAGCATTGATGAAAGCATCACGACGTTTGCGGAAAATATTCACTGAATCTGTTACTCCTGCTTGTGGCCCAGTCAGAGCAGCGATCGCCCCATTCAAAATTCCCCGATACTGATTAAAATCGACGGCTGCTTTGACTTGGCGTAAAGCATTAATTAACTGGGCATTACCGATGGCGTAGCCAATACGGAATCCGCCCATGTTGTAGGACTTTGAAAGGGTAAAAAATTCAATTGAAATACTTTTGTCTCGGTCAGCTTGCAGGATAGAAGGGACTAGGGATTGGGTATTGGGGCAGCCCTGCGGTCTGTGGCTCTGCCCAAGTGGAGCAAGTGGCGTTGTTGGGTATTGGGAGAGATTTTTTTCAATTCCCAGTCCCCATTGCCCCTTATCCCCAGAGGGGGCCCCGAGTTCCCCAGATTCTTCAAATACCAAATCTACATAGGGGAAATCGTGAACCAGAACAAGATTGTGTTGAGTACAAAAAGTTACCGCTGCTTGGAAGAAAGATAAAGGAGCGATCGCCGCAGTCGGATTGTGAGGATAGCTCAATACCATCATCTTCGACTGGGCTAAAACAGGGGCAGGAATATCAGTAAATACTGGTAAAAAATCGTTTTCTGCTAATAGTGGCATTGGGTAGATTTGCCCACCAGCTAAGTAGACTCCGCCAGCATGGGAAGGGTAGCCTGGATCGAGCAATAAAGCGAAATCTCCAGGGTCGAGCAGTGCTAAAGGTAAATGGGCAGTACCTTCTTGGGAACCAATCAGGGGCAGTACCTCAGTGTCCGGATCGACGCTAATGCCAAATTTTTGTTCATACCAGTTAGCTGCGGCTTGACGAAATCCCAGAGTACCGTGAAACAGCAAGTAGCCGTGGGTACTTTGGTCGTACAGAGATTGAGCGATCGCTTCAATGACGTGTGCTTGGGCAGGTAAATCAGAAGACCCTAGCGACAAATCAATGATCTCTCGTCCTGCTGAGCGAGCCACTGCCTTGGCTTTATCCATCTCAGCAAAGACGTTGAATTGCAGGGGATTTAAACGCTTTGCAAATTGCATGTTAGTCAATGGTCAATGGTCAATGGTCAATGGTCAATAGTCAATGGTCAATAGTCAATGGTCAAAAACTCTTAGACTATTGACTCTGGACTATTGACTAATTACTATCTAAATGCTTATCTAAGAGTTCGAGTAATTTATCTTTACCAATGACTCCTTCAGTGGATACTAATGTTTTTTCTCCTTGAATGAGTCTGAGGGCTGGAACACCTTCCACTTGGTACTGTTTAACAGTAACAGGATTCGGGTCAACTTCTATCTTGACGACTTTCAGGCGATCGCTGTATTTAGTGGCAGCCAGGTTAATCATTGGCGACATCAATTGACACGGCCCACACCAGGAAGCCCAAAAGTAAACTAATACAGGCTGCTCGGCTTGCAACACTTCGGTTTCAAACTCAGCATCAGTGACGGTGGTTACACCCTTACTCATTGCAGTCTCCATTAGGTGGCATCGTTCAAAATTGGCACACAAAATACTCTATACCAATCTGAGAGTTAGTTGTCAGTTGTCAATGGTCAAACAAAAGAGCAGGGGAGCAGGGGAGATGAGGGAGATGGGGGGACAAAAAGAATAACCCCTGCCTCCTGCTTCCTAACAACTGACACAAAATCCCACACCAGTTGGTTGTGGGACTAGGGCAAATGAAATTTTGCAATTGTTACATTTGATCCAATTGCTTGCGTAGGGATTCCAATTCAGCATCAACCACTTCATGAGATTGAGTAGGGTTGCTGGAAGGGGTGGTTTGTTGTTGTGGCGGCAGTTGGGGTTGATTTGGTGGACTGGCGGGTGCTAGTGAGGCTTTCAAAGCTGCCAATTCATCATCAACATCGCTACCAGATTCTAAGCGTGCAAACTGGCTTTCTAAGTCTGCACCTGCCAACTCTGCTGCCGACTGGGCGCGGGCTTCTTGCATCAGGACTTTTTCTTCCATCCGCTCGAAAGCAGCCATAGCGCTGTTGGTATTCATCCCCCGCACCATACCTTCGAGTTGCTCTTGGGCTTTGGCAGTGGTGATCCGCGCTTTGAGCATTTCTTTTTTGGTTTTGGCCTCAGAAAGTTTGCTTTCCAGCTGGATTAAGTTGCGCTTGAGGGATTCAACCTGAGTGCTTTGCTGATCTAGGCTAGTTTTGAGAGCTGTGCTAGTGTCGGTATAAGTCTTTTTACGCTCTAGGGCTTGTCTTGCTAAGTTTTCATCGCCTTTTTGCAGTGCCAATTGGGCATTGCGTTGCCACTTATTGATTTCATTTTGGGCATCATTGTACTGTTTTTCTGTACGTTTTTGGGCTGCGATCGCCTGGGCAACTCCCTGACGCAACTGTACCAAGTCTTCCTGCATTTCCAGGATGGCTTGCTCTAGCATTTTTTCAGGGTCTTCAGCTTTATTAACCAGGTCGTTGAGGTTAGCACTAACTACTCGCTTAATACGATCAAATAATCCCATAACTTTGTTTTTCCTTTTGGAGTTTACGCGCTTTGTCGGAAAGTTAGCTTTTTTAGTATTTAATAGCTTCCTATTTCAATGTAATCTTTCCGGTTTGGTTCGGTACATGTAAATACCCGTTTCTTGTTAAAATCTAATTTAACTTTGAGCAGGAGGCAGCTTTGCTGGAGGTACGAGGGAAAAGCCTTGTGATCAGTGGGTTTCTCTGATTGCCATTTATATTTAATTATCTTTACCTACTTAGTAGTTGCCTCATCTTCAGGCTGTGGACTTTCAGGTAACTGTTGCAACTGTGGGTTTTTGCCTTCATTTAACACCTGTACCTTGATGGCTGCTAGTTCTGTATCGATGTCACTAGCAGATGCTAAAGAATCAAATTGTTTTTGTAAGTCATCACCACCGAGTTGAGCGATCGCACTTTGTTTAGCTTCTATCTGCAAAACTTTTTCTTCCATGCGCTCAAAAGCATTCAAGCTGCTGTTAACAGAAACTCCGTCTAGCATTTCTTGAAGTCGATAGGATGCTTCGGCAGAACGGGCGCGAGCGATGTACATATCTTTTTTGGTTTTAGCGTCAGCAATTTTTAACTCTAGCGTCCGCATATCCTTTTTTAGTCTAGCTACCACTTCGTTTTGCTGCCCTATTTGGTTAGAGAGGGCTAAAGCAGTTTCAGTGTAAGCTCGGCGTTTAGTAAGAGCTTCCCGTGCTAGAGGTTCGTTGCCTTGTTGTATTGCCAGTTGGGCGCGGCGATACCATTCTTCTGATGTTGAGTGAGCAGCAGCAGCTTGCCGTTCGGTGCGTTTTTGGGTGGCGATCGCTTGTGCTACTCCCTGCCGCAATTGCACCAGATTTGCCTGCATCTCTGTGACAACTTGTTCTAGAACCTTTTCAGGATCTTCTGCACTGCCTATTAAACTATTTAGGTTAGCGCGAATCACCCGCAGGATACGCTGAATTAATCCCATGTTGTCGGCTCTCCATTCACTTTTTGCCCAAAGCGCTTCGCGCAGTACTAGGGATTGGGGACTAGGGACTGGTGACTGGTGACAAGAGAAATAATTAATACCCGATACAGAATCCCCAATCCCCATTGCCCCTAATCCCCACTCACGAGCGGTCGCGGGGGCCCCGAGTTCCCCAGTATCCTCATCCTATCGTAGATTTTTACAACTTATGGCTAGTCAATTCGGGCTTTGATTCCCTTGGCCTGTAGTTGTTGTAATCTTTTTTGTGCTTCCTCTTTAGTCTTCACAGCAGCCAGATAAATTAATTTTTGGCTGCGTGATAAATAAGCATCGGGGACTACTTTCCGTGCAGCAGTTAAAGAGCCATTGTCTTGATTGTCTGTGACTATATGATAAAACCCATCTGCTGCTGGTGTGATTTGAGCGATCGCTTTTGGTGGGGTTATAGTTGGCACCGGCGTTGGTTGTAGCTGTGAGATTGGAGGCATCACGGGAGGCAATGGCTGCGTCTGTGGTAGCGGGTTGACAACTGGAGGGTTGACTGGGGTTTGAGTAAAAATTGGGTTAGGTAATGTTGTAGGGGTTGGTTGGATTTTGGGCTGTAAACCAACCACATCATTAGGATCTTTCAGTTGCGGAAACTCTTTGGCGGCTAAATTTGGATACTTGGGTATGGGCGTGAGTTCAGGCTGAGGCTGAGATTCTTGAGATTGGGGATTATTCTCAACTGACGCAGCATTTTCCGCACTAGGAGGTGAGTTGCCATTAAATAATTTGCCGAAATTCAATTGGGGCAAACTCTTGGGATTCAACACTACATAACCTAAGGTCATACTCGCCACTAATAGCAGCAGCATGGAGCCTATACCCAAAGGTGATAACAGACTGTCGTTAGAATTGCTGGGCTTTTTGGTTTGCGATTGTTCATCTGTCAAACTTCGCAGCAGTGCTTCACTTGATTCCAAATAGTCATCTGGCTGTTTAGGAGTATCATTTGCTTCGGGAAGATTTTCCTTTTGAGTATCCTTAACTACCGCAGGCACGATGCTACTGGTGTTTGACAGGGGCAGTGGAGCTTGTGTTTTGATAGATTCAGAGTTAGAGGAAACTTGAGGATTATCTTGCGTTTCAGCCTTGACAGTAGCTGGCGCTGGGTGAGTTTGAGGAGTCTCATCCTGCACAAGTGCAGGCGGTGCATCAGCTTTAATTTCTGCTACTGGTGGCTGAGTTTTGACTACTGTAGGAGTGATATCTGTTAACTCTTGGGGTTGACTGCTGATGTAACTGCCCATACGAGTTTGGTTTGGTGTCCTCATACCAATTCGTGTGCGTCGGTATCGAGCTAACTCCTGATCTAGTTGCACCTCCAAACTCGCCAGTGCTGCCGCTAATGTCGGCTTCAACCCAGATGTTTTAGACGATTGAGTGCCGGAATCTATCAAAGGGTTTTGACTCATTGCCTCTGTGCCTGAAACGTGTAGTGCTGGATGAACTTTAGATATATTTGTGCCAATACTAGCGAAAATTATCTACAAGAAGTCAGTTGTCAGTTGTCATTCTCCCTCATTTCCCCATCCCTTCAAAGATGTCGTTAAAATCAGTAAATGATATTTTAGGCGTTCTGGAACAGCAGGCTAAATGGCAAGAGCAGCCATTTGCACGCTTACTCCAGTCTTGGACAGAAGTTGTGGGAGCAGTGGTTGCTGCCCATACTCGACCATTGTCGATTCAGCGTGACGTTTTGCGGGTGGCAACTTCTAGTGCTGCTTGGGCACAGAATCTAACTTTTGGACGCCAGGCTCTACTTTTAAAGTTAAATCAAAAGCTATCTACACGTTTGGTAGATATTCGCTTTTCTACTGCTGAATGGCGGCGTTTGCCAGAGGTAGTTCAGCAATCAGCAGCGATTTTGCCACAGGAGCATCCTAGTTACCTGGGCGATGTCAGTAGTCCCAGCCATGATGGAACGCCGACTATTGAAAACGCTAATACTGCTTTTGGCAACTGGGCAAAGAAAATACAAGCGCGATCGCATGGCTTACCTGTTTGTCCCCAATGTCAATGTCCCACCCCACCCGGTGAACTCCAACGCTGGCTGGTCTGTTCTTTCTGTGCTGCAAAGCAGTTATCGGGATGAAGGGCAGGGGAGATAGGGAGATGGGGGGATGGGGAGACAAGGAGAATAACTGCTATAGCAATCCGATTTGATTTGGAGAATCACTCGTAGAGGTAAGGGACTGGGGACACTTCGACAAGCTCAGTGCATCGCTGGGGACACTTCGACAAGCTCAGTGCATCGCTGGGGACTGGGAAGAAGGAATAAAGGTGTACTAAGTTTTGTTCAAAAATCAAATATGAGTCCTATAACTAATGACCATTGACCATTGACCATTGACCATTGACCATTGACTAATGACCATTTTGTTTTGATATTTGGAACAATTTTCATGGGTGGACAGTCAAAAGCTGATGGCTGTATAAATATTTCTCAACAAAATTAATGTTTTAGTAAAAAAAGTAGAACAATCGTTATTTTAGATAAACTCAAGGTGAATTCTAAAAACCTTTAACAGTCATCGTTATGGCAAATATTAAGAAATATGGGTATAACAGATAGCCTTTGAGCAAAAAGTTAGAAAGTGTTGGGAAGGAGTTTGAGAGTTAGCTTTTGCCAAAAATATTCAGATTCATCTAACAAACAGGTAAATACAAAGCAGTGGCTTCGCTTCCCGTCGGTTGCGTGCTAGTCTTAGCAACCCTCGTGGCGTCATCTGCTCTCCTCGAAGGGTGAGTCTAGCACTGTCTTTCTTGCTCTCAAAGCGATTGGATATTTTTTTATTGGCTAGCACCTTATTTTGAGGGCATTTCAGAAGATAGATAGCAGACAGGATTTAATTTTCAGTCCCAATCTAAGAGGATGTTTGAAAAGTATTTTTATTAACATCAAAGCCTCAGAAACCTAACCCCCCTACCCCCCAACACTCACGAGGGAATGGGGGTTTCAAAGCCTCTCTCCCTGTGGGGGAGAGGTTTGGAGAGGGGTTTCTAGTATACTTTACGACTTTTCAAACATCCTCTAATTACTGCCAAAACAGTTTGGCGCTTATTAGTTAAATAAGATAAAACCTCAGCTAATTTGCAGTTTCATGAGTCAAGCTTATAGATTTGGGGACATTAGTAAAATTTATATAAAATGATGGTAACTAGACTGAGTGATGAACAGTCGCTTAGCACAAAAAAGATAAATAAAGTATGTCTTAAGGATAAATTAAATCTGGCATTTAAATCTAAAATACTATTTTTAGCCTTGATCCCCAATTATTTTTAGTCAAAATTTAGTATGTGTTCACTTTAGTAATCATTTACAAATATAACAAGAATCTAAAAAAATCCTAAAATTTATTTTTTCATCGGGATCGCTAGAACATAGAGAGAATAACGGCTTTTTGGCTATATTCCGTATTTATATCTAGTAGCAAAATATAAGGATGCAAATCAGCCCGAAACGGCACTAAAGATGAACTAAAATGAAACCCATTAATTTCTTGACATCTGCCTGTCGATATTGTCGCCATTACAAGCCAGAGGGTCGCCGTGGCGGAATGTGCCAGCAGTTGGGAGGGCCAGTTCAAGCAAGTTGGAAGGCTTGCTCTTTGGCGCTTCCACCTTTTGCACCTTCTTGGGAAAGTTTAGAAGATGCTTGGAGCTTACCAGATGCAACAAGGATCTTAGCTTCTTCTCACTCTATGGCTTCTAATGTAGATAATGCGGCTGTTGCCCCTGTGGAGGAAATAGTTAACTGCTCCTTACAAGAGGCTGAGGCTAGGGCAGTACGAATTTAGCCAGCGTTGATGACTAAACTAAGTTCGGTCTGCTTACAATAAGATTTATCTTTAAAATTTCTAGTGCAGTAAAATTTGACATCTTATCTTGCTTCAAAAATCGCACCTTTGCTTGCAGCAGGGTGCGATTTGTGCAATTTTTAAGGTAACCAAGGGTAGTTACGAAAATTCGGTGAACGTTTTTCGAGAAATGCTTGTTTTCCCTCGGCTCCTTCTTCTGTCATGTAGTAGAGTAGGGTGGCATTTCCGGCAAGTTCTTGTAAACCCGCTTGTCCATCACAATCAGCGTTGAATGCTGCTTTGAGACAGCGAATGGCGATGGGACTTTTTTCTAAAATTTCTTGCGCCCATTGAATGCCTTCTGCTTCTAGTTGTTCTACAGGAACAACGCAATTAATTAAGCCCATTTCTTGGGCTTGTTGTGCATTATACTGGCGGCAAAGAAACCAAATTTCTCGCGCTTTTTTTTGTCCAACAATGCGGGCGAGGTAGCTGGCACCAAAACCACCATCAAAACTACCGACTTTAGGGCCAGTCTGGCCAAAAATGGCGTTATCAGCGGCGATGGTAAGGTCACAAATTAAGTGTAGGACGTGACCACCACCGATCGCATACCCAGCTACCAAAGCAATCACTACTTTCGGCATGGAACGAATCAGGCGTTGTAAGTCCAGCACATTCAAGCGGGGAATGCCAGCATCATCAACATAACCTGCATGTCCCCGGACACTTTGATCACCACCAGCGCAGAAGGCATATTTACCATCAGTGTGTGGGCCTGCACCTGTAAATAGTACTACACCAATAGATGTATCTTCACGGGCATCACAGAAAGCGTCATACAGTTCAAAGACTGTTTTAGGACGGAAAGCATTGCGTTTGTGGGGACGGTTGATGGTGATTTTGGCGATACCATCGGTTTTGTGATACAGAATATCTTCGTAGGTTTTGGCGGTTTGCCAGTTAATTTGCATGAAAATGAAGTCCGCTGTTGTTTGAGAATTTTATCGCGGACTTAGGCACAAGCGATCGCTTTTCGCTTACTGTACTAAACCAGCACGCAAAGCGCGGACGGCAGCTTGGGTACGGTCAGCAACACAGAGTTTACCCAGAATACCGCGAACATGAGTTTTGACAGTACCTACAGTCAAGTAAAGTTTGTTTGCAATTTCTGCATTGTCGCATCCAGCAACAATCAACTCTAAAACTTCCATTTCCCGGTGAGTCAAGGAAGAATGTTCTATTGTTTTCTCAAGTTCTGGGTCAAGACCCCCAATCATCACCCTTTTTGTACTGATTCCTCCACTAACATTGTCTTGCCGTACTTGTCGTAGTACAACATCTGCAATTGCTGGGTCAATCCACGGACTACCTGTATAAGTAATTTTTACCGCTTCCACTAATTTGTCACTTTCAATATCCTTCATGCAGTAAGAATCTGCTCCTGCCCCAAAGGCAGCTAATACAGCTTCTTCACTGTTCTGCATGGTTAAAATTAGTAGTTTTGTTGTGTATTCTGGGCTTTCTTGTTGGTATTGCCTGTACCTACGTGTCAGTTCGATACCATCCATGTCGGGCAAACCAATATCAATGGTCGCTACATCGGGCTTAAGCTTCTTGAGAAGTTGCAATCCATCCGTTGCATTGGCGGCTTCGCCAACAATTTTGATTTCTGCCTCGGTTTGTAAAGCAGCCCTTAAGCCTATTCTGGTAAGGTTGTGGTCTTCAATCACAAGAACCTTAATCTCACTCATGGCTGGTTACCTCTACCCGAATCTATCTAAAGTACAGAATAAAATACTTTGCTGCTATATTTTGAAGTTTATACCAAGTGATAGATATTTAGTATTTTTTATTTAACTACATCTATCATAAGTCATAAAAAAACTCTACTGTAGTGGTGACTAGGAAGTGAAGCAGTCGCAGTCAAAGGACGCCACTACCTCCTGTTGGGGGTCTTCCCCCATCCCTTCTAGGGGCATCGAAGCCCCCTGAGTCCCGGAAGTGGCGTGAAACCCCGTTTTTGCGGAGTGGCTTTGCCTTGGGTCGATTGCGTTAGCTGTAGGACGCAGGGGCCTCACTGCACCCTGCCCTTGGGCAGGAGAAAACAAGAAAATGAGGGGACAGGGTGGAAAGGGGAGTAGGGGCGATGGGGTGCAGAGCAAATAGGGTGAAAGACAGCAGCAGTAGATATAGTCTCTTTTTGCCTTTGCCCCTGCTAATTGAAGACTACCTCTAGAGGCTGCGGTCTTAAACTCAAGAATACTGTTGAAAAATAAAATAAACTTCATCAGGAGATAAATAAGTAAACTGTTAATGAGCGATTGAATATTGTAGAATTAAACCCTTTATATACAATTCACTATGAACTCCCAAAAAAACGCTATAAAAGACAGAATTTTGGTTGTTGATGATGTTTACGACAATTTACTACTCTTGGCTACAATTTTACAAGAAGAAGATTATGAAATTCAATTATTGGAAGATAGTAAAACTGCTTTGAGTATAGTTGAGGATTTTCGACCAGATTTAATACTTTTAGATGTGATGATGCCTGGATTAGATGGTTATGAATTCACTCATCGTGTGCGGCAAAACAAGACGCTACCATACATTCCTATTTTGCTGATTACTGCTCATGTTCAGTCTAGTGTGGTTGAAGGACTTGATGCGGGTGCTGATGATTTTATTCGTAAACCATTTGACCCAGATGAACTACAAGCACGAGTGCGATCGCTATTGCGTCTCAAACATAGTATAGACGAACGCGACCACATGGCTAGCCTGCGAGAAGATTTTGTTTCGCGGTTCACTCATGATTTGCGGACACCTCTTGTGGCTGCAAATAGAGTATTAAAATTAATGCGAGAAGGAATGTTTTGTTCTGTGACACCAGAATTAATCGAAATAGTTAATACAATGATGGGTAGCAATACTGATTTACTAGCGATGGTGAATACATTGTTAGAAATTTACAGACATGAAGCTGGCAGTAAACAATTAAATGTTTCTCAATTTAATATTCAAGAATTAGTTAGCGAAGTTACTCAACAATTAAAACCACTGGCTGAAGAAAAAGGGCTAGAATTAAAATTTAATTTAGCAGAAAATATAACTGAAAAAAAAGACATAAAAAGCAATATAATAACGGGCGATCGCGTAGAATTGCGGCGAGTTTTGACAAATATTATAGGTAATGCAATTAAATTCACAGGAAAAGGCGGTATTGATGTTGACTTGAATATAGCTGAAAATAATGTGCTGATTGCAATTCAAGATACGGGCCCAGGAATTTCTCAACAAGACCAAGTTATGTTATTTGAGCGTTTTCGCCCTGGAAAACATCAGGGTTCAGGCAGTGGTTTAGGACTATATCTATCTCGTTATATTATCGAAGCACATCAAGGTTCAATTGAAGTAAAATCTGAAGTAGGGCGCGGAAGTACATTTACTATAAGTTTACCCATAGTAAATCTAATTGATTTAGAAGTAAAAGTATAACAATATTTAGCTTAATTAAAATAAAAGCTTAATTTCAAAAGGTTAATACTAAAAATTAGTATTTAGATAATTAAATAAAATAGTGTTCACAGATTTTTACTGCGAACACTTAATACAGGAAAAAGACACGGATTTTATACTATAAACTTACCAACAGTAGTTTTCAGGCTGAGAAACTACTGCTGGGATAGAGAAGGTTTACTGCATTATTGCAGAGCCTTTTTCACTTCATCTTTGATATTTTCGCCAGTGTGAATCACCTGAGCTTCTATTTGCTTGGCTTGTCCTTCAGCTTTGTCATTTGGGTTGCCAGTAACCTCACCAATTACTTCTTGAATTTTACCTTCGATATTTTTGGCTACAGCTTCTGCTCTATTTTCAAGGCTCATATTAACTCCTTTTGTTTTGATTCTTTACTTAAGGCTGATTAAGCCATCCAACTATTTATAGATTAACTGGTTAATTTTTTTTGGTATTCTCTCTAGAGAACATAGTTTATCAATTTTTTAAGTCCGTGAAAGAGAGTTTTTTAATAGCTAAATTCCACTTGAAGATTTAAAATTCTCATCTTCAGATAGAGCTATAAACTCGTTTATATATCGAAAGATAAAAGGCTTTGTGACTGTAGGTAGATCCAATGAAGGCAAAAAATTGTTAAATATTATGAACTTGAAAGCACTACTAAAATATTACCTAAAGATTTTCAATATTAGTTCGCCAGGTAGAGTATGAATACCTTAACTAGATTTTAATATGAATTAAAAGTGAAACAAGAAACAAAGGAGTAATTGATATGAGTAACATTATCGCTTGGTTAGTTTTAGGTTTAATCGCAGGTGCATTGGCTAAAGCATTGTATCCTGGACACCAAGGTGGTGGTATTTTTGCCACTATTGGATTAGGAATTTTGGGAGCATTAATAGGTGGTTATCTTGGTCAGGTTTTGTTAGGTAGTGGTGCAGCGGCGGCAGCATCAGCAGGTTCTTTGTCTATTGGAGGTATTATCTTTGCTGTTCTTGGTGCTATGTTACTAATTTTTCTTTGGGGTTTATTCACTAGACGTGCTGTCTAATAACCTCAATTTAATTAACAAATTGTCAAAACATTTCTCGTTTAGAAAGCAGAAGAATGATATCAGGAGTACAGCAGAGAGCAGTAGGAGTTTTTGCCAAACGTTCAGATATCGAATTAGCGCTTTCTGAACTCAAAGCAGCTAACTTTTCAATGGATAAAGTATCTGTAGTTGTACGCAACGCAGAACAAGAAAATGAAATTGCTGGGGTTGAAGTTAAAGAACTTACTAGTAATAAAGCTGACGAAAAAGCAGTCACTGGAGCATTTACTGGCGGTGCTTTAGGCGGTTTGGGTGGCTTGTTAGTTGGTTTGGGACTTTTAGCAATTCCTGGTATTGGCCCTATCATGTTTGCGGGTGCTGAAGCAACAGCAATTGCAACTACTCTGGCTGGTGCTGCTGTTGGTAGTTTAAGTGGTGCATTGATAGGTTTAGGTATTCCTGAAGATGAAGCTAAAGTTTACACAGATTTAGTGTCTCAAGGTTACTATTTAGTGATAGTAAGTGGAACACAAGAAATTCACCTGGCGGAGAGATTTTTTGCACAGCTTGGAGTTCAACAGTGGGGAGTTTATACACTAACTTCCCCCTTAACATGTCGTTATAAAAATGCAGCTGGTCTTTTTTCTAAATACCGAAATGCAGAACAAGCTCTTACTGAGTTAAAAGAAGCTGGCTATCCTATGAGTCAAGTTTCTTTACTTACCCAAAATATAATTGTTGATGATAGTATCAACAAAATGAATGTCGTTATTAAGGATAACTTGAATATTTTGGGTATGCCTGACAATATTGCAAAATTTTATAAAAATAGTTTGACTTCAGGCAGTTATATACTAGTGATAGGCGGTACTGATATTCAAATTGCAGCCGCAAGAACTATTTTAGAGGCTAATAGTGTAGAAGATTTCCATATCTACAGTCCAGTGGTTGTTAATATGATTAACAACAATTATCAAGTTATGACGAACCGTTAAGAACGAGGCAGTGCGTCAAGCGGCTTTACCGACAGCCGCGCAACTTTTGTGGCAACGACGCAAAGGAAAAAAGAATAATCTTTAAGTGCAAATTCACAGATAATTTATATTACAAGCAAACTATGAGGGATTGGAAAAATTCATAATTTCCAATCCCCCTTTTATTTATGTTAAATACTATAGCATTTCCCAGTAAGCGCCAAGTACATATGATAACCTCACTTTCTTAGGAAACGCTATAAAGAATATGACTTTATATGTATTCCTGTTTAACTCATCTTCACCTTAATACGTATTCTATCTGGAGTTTTATTTTTAATTGGCATAATAACTTCTACAGATTGGTAGATTTTTATCCTTGAGATTGATTTGTATATTATGACTTTTCAGGTATAACTTAAGTAGTAGAAAGTTAAGTAATAAATCAAGCAAAACAAACATCGTTCAGATTGAAGTTCTATTTGAAAAAAGACAATTTAATTTGTCTTGTAACTATAAAAACCGTTTTGTTCCATTAGAGAGGTAAGCATGAAAACCAAAGAAGAATACCAAGTAGAAATGGAAGAGCAAATTACAAAACTGCATACTAAAATTGATGAATTGAAAGTTCAAGCATCTTTGGCTAAGGCAGATGCTAAAGATAAATATCATGAACAGATTGAAGTCTTAAATGATAAGTATGCAGTAGCTCGTGAAAAACTACAAGAACTGAAAGCATCTAGTGACAACGCTTGGCAAGACATTAAAGCAGGTTTAGAAAGCGCTTGGGATGAACTACAAACTTCCTTTAAACGTGCTTCAACTCATTTCAAGTAGGATTTAGTTAAATTTTCTGTTGAATCTGATTACCAAGGAGAAAAATCATGAATTTTATTCGTTTAATTCAACCCGTTATCCGTCCTTTCCGTTTTGTAATTGCAGCTACTTTATGCTTAACTTTACTCTTGACTAACGCTTTTCCTGCGGCTGCAATTGGTAGCTCAAAAAGTGAGCTTTCCGAAGGAACTACACAATTAAGTGGCATTCAAAAGGAAACTGATAAAGTGGCTCGTTCTGCACCTCCTAGCTTAGAAGAAGTGCAATCAAAATCCCAAGAAGGCCTCAATGAAGTTCAAGGGGATGCTGATAAAAATAAAATGAAAAGCCCTGAAAATTCTCAAAATGCTACTAGTGTAATAGACAAAGTTGAAAATTACCTACAAAAGGTAACTGGAGATAAGTAGAAATTTGTCAAAAAGCCTAGATTCAGTTTTGTCTCTGATTCTTCAACAATTAACACACCCTACGACTAATATCATGTCCGGTTAATTAGTTATAATTCCCACAATCATTGTACCCCACCCCCAACCCCTCCCCGTTCACGGGGAGGGGTTCTTCTGTTTTGATAAGTAATCAAGCGGACATGATATCAAAAGTGGTTTAGTACAGTTGAGGTTAGTTTGCTGGTCAAGGTTAGTTTTATACCTTGAATATCAATTTTTTGAATTTTAGTACATTCCTAATCTACAATTCCAACTTCACACCCCGAATCGAATAATCCAATAACTCCATCGGGTGCATCACTGAAATTTCCTTACCTTGCAATTGCAAATGCTTGGTAATTTGCAATGTACAACCTGGATTAGGAGAAGCAATTAAATTAGCACCTGTATTCAGCAAGTTCTGTACTTTTTGCTTACCTAATTCCTCAGCTACTTCTGGCTCCAGCATATTATAAACTCCAGCGCTACCACAACACAAAGCTGCGTCTATGGGTTCTTTTAGTTTCACATCTGGAATTTGTCGCAACAACTGACGTGGCTGCACACTAATCTTTTGTCCATGCAATAAATGACAAGCATCTTGATAAACTAAATTTAAAGGTTTATCTGTCAATGATGATAGTTGCGTTGTTAACCCAACTGTTGCTAAAAATTCTTGAGCATCTCTGACCTTAGCAGCAAAATCCTTTGCTTTTTGCCGATATTCTGGGTCATCTTGTAAAATGTGACCGTATTCTTTCAATGTATGACCACAACCGGCAGCATTGATAATGACAAAATCTACATCAGTATTTGCAAAACTATCAATCATTTGCCTAGCTAAAGCTTTCGCTTGTTCTGTTTGTCCTTGGTGTTCGGGAAGGGCTGCACAGCAACCTTGCGATCGCGGAATCACAACTTCACAACCATTTGCTGTTAAAACCCTCACCGTCGCTTCATTTATTGGTGAAAAAAACAGCCGTTGTACACATCCCAAAATTACACCAACTCGATAGCGCTTTTTATCTTGGGCTGGAATTACAGTAGGTAAATTACTTTGAAAGGATTTGAAAGTTACCTCTGGTAAAATTGATTCGATTGCTGCCAAACGAGGCGATATTTTATTAAGTAAACCCGTTGCGCGAAAGAACTTAGAAAAACCCAACTTTTGATAAATTAATACTGGAACCAATAAAACTCGTAAAAGGTTGGGATAAGGAAACAGAGAAAATATCAGTTTACGAAAAACTTTATCTGGCAAACTCCGAGGATAATTTCGTTCTACTTGGTGACGAGTTGCAGAAATTAATTTGTCATACTGCACGCCAGAAGGACAAGTTGTCACACAAGCCAGACACCCCAAACAAGAATCAAAATGTTGCGTTGTTGCCGTATTCAGAGCAATTTCACCCTCATTAATTGCATCCATTAAATAGATGCGTCCCCTAGGGGAATCCATCTCCTTGCCAATCACCCGATAACTAGGACAAGTTGAAAGACAAAATCCACAATGCACACAACTATCAATCAACTTTGGATCAGGTGGATGATTAGCATCAAATCCTTTCAAATTTTTGATACTAGCTGTATTATTAACAGAATTTTCTGAAACTTGCATATTAAATTATCTCCCCTCTTGCTTCCTGTCCTTGGCGTCTTTTGCAGTTTGTTTGCTAAATTCCACCCACAAAACGACCAGGACTTAAAATACTCTTGCTATCAAACTCTTCTTTAATGCCGCGCATCAACTGTAAAGCATTGCCCTTGTAACCCCAAACATCTATTTGTTGTTTAACTGTAATGGGTGCTTCTAGAACTGTTAAAAATCCACCATTTTTTTCACAGCGATCGCGCATTGCTAAAACCTGATTTTGTCCCTCAAACCGCAACCACCCTAAACCACTAGTAATGTGAATCAAACCCATTTTTGTTTGAGTCAAAACCTCCACAGCAGCAGTAGGTAACACTCCTATTTTGCAAGTAATTTCTGATTCTGTGGCAGGAGAATGCATTCGTTCTTCTAATCTCTGCCATAAATTAGCTTCATCTTCACCCGAATAAATTGCCCCAGCTAAGCCCAACTTTTCCCCTACTGCTAAAAGTCGGTTTGATTGTTCTTGAACACTTTCACTAATACTTTGGAAACGAGCAATTAATCCTAGTCCTTGACCCAAACCTAAGCTAGAAATTAGTTGAGTTGAAAGCAAATCAGCCTGAGTTGGTGTTAATGCAGAACCTCGCAGAGTTTGGGCAGCTTGGGATATAGCTTCTGCTGTGCCAGTCAGCACCACCGTACCCGATAATTCTGGTAATGGATAAACTCGGAAAGTAACTTGACTAATAATCCCTAATGTGCCATATGAACCAGTAAACAACTTCATCAAGTCGTATCCGGCAACATTTTTCACGACTCGTCCCCCAGCTTTGGCAATTTGTCCATCAGCACGCACAAAAGTAATACCTAAAAGCTGATCTCGCACACCGCCATAGCGTTGTCGCAGAGAACCTGTATCACCTGTGGCAACAATACCACCAATGGTTGCTGATTCAACTGCTGTAGGATCAAGGGCCAGAAATTGGCGGGAGGCTGCCAAAATTCCTTGCAGACGAGAGAATTTCATCCCAGCTTCTACGGTGACAGTTAAATCACCAACAGCGTGTTCAACTAGTTGATTGATACGTTCTGTACTGACTACGACATCAACACCTTTGGCTAAACCACCCCAGGTGAGTTTACTACCACTACCACAGGGTAGAACGCGCCAGTGATCACGGTAACTGGCTGCGATGACAGCCGCTAGTTGTTCAGTAGTACGCGGATAGACAATACAACTGGGAGGGTTTGTGGAAGCGATCGCTTGTTGAATATGTTTTTGCTGACTGAGTTCGAGGTTTTCCCAAAGACAGACAACATTTTCTTCGCCGACGGTAGATGCAAGACTAGAAGCGATGGCATTCATCAGTTTATTTTTTACTCCCTAGATCTAATTTACTGGTTAACCTCACCAAAAAACGCAGAGTTATCCAAGTTTGCCCAAAGGCAACTTCGTAGTCCCTCCTTTGGGGTGACGCTACAAGCGTCGCTCACATCATATGAGTATAACTACTGTATTCAGGAGTTATCCAAAGAAAAATTATTTAAAAATTACTTATTAATATAAGCATTTATACTGAAGAAATAATATTAATTATGACTTAGGCTATCAGCAGAGAACTAATACAGTTCTAAGCTTTTGACCAAAAATGTGATTATCTGCGCTGTATAGCCATAATTTTCAGATTGCATTTACTTGAGTAGGGATGTCATTAATTTTAAAAAAATGAAAAGAATAAAAGCTGTATTTATACTTAAAAACGAGTTTTCGCTAGTGAAAATACTGTAAATAATAGTATGATCTTGCGATCGCTGTATACGCAGTAGCCAAATTACACCATTGTCTGTTATTTTTCCAGTTTCTGAATTTTGACAATTGTGATGTTCAAAATGTTTGCCTATATCTCAAATAAATCTATTTGCAAACAATGTCACAGTTATATCTGTACTGAAAAAAATACATATTAGAGGTTTATTAATAAAAAAGTAAAAGTAATTTTTTTATGTCTAGGTGAGTATTTACAAATATTTTTACCAAAAAAAGCTAATAATCAATAGCAAATAGCTACTCGATAAAATTAATTATCTGCTACAAGTTCCATCTAATTACTTAGAGATTAACGCTATGCCCGTTTTAGATTATATAAACCAAGATTCTACACTGACATTTACTCCAGAAACTCGATTGGTAGAAGTTGCCATTTTAATGGGACAACTTGCTAATAATATTGACTTAGAACAAAAATCATTGATAGCTTTAGGTTCCGGTAACTGGCAAACATTTAACTCTTATCATGTTGAGATGGATGCCAAAAAAAAGATTACTTCTTCAACATATCTTCCCGTTGTTCAAGAAACTGCAAAAACTGACGATTTTACGCCTGTTGATTGTATCTTCATCGTAGATAAAATGCAGTTGTTAGGCATATTGACGCTTGCAGATATGAAACAATTAGTTGCTTCTAAAATTAATTTGTCAATTATCAAGATTGCAGAAGTGATGAGAAAGCCTATAATCACCTTGCAGCCAAATTTTGATATTAATTCAACAATGCAACTTATGCGACAGTATAGCTTATATCATTTACCAATGGTAAATGATATGGGGCAGTTGTTAGGAATTGTGACACCAGAAAGCATCACAACAGCATTACAAAAGGAATTATCAAATACTAGCAACCAGTTACAACGTGAAATTGCACAACGTTGCTCATTAGAACTGGCGTTAAAAAAAGCTAAAAATAAGTTAGAAAAACCAAAGATTACTGCAAATAAGCAGACACAATTATTGCAAGTAAGTGAAGACCGATATATACGAGCCATCAATGCAGGCAAAATAGGCATATGGGAATGGAACATCCAAAACAACGAAATATATATAAATCCTTACTTATCAGCCATGCTTGGCTATCAAGAACAGGAAAATTATAGATACATTGATGATTGGTTGCAATTTGTTCACCCTGATGATATTGAATCAGTCAAATTAGCAATTAAATCCTATTTAGAAGGATTAATCTCAAAATATGAAATAAAATATCGAATGCAACATAAAAATGGTAGTTATGTATGGTTATTCAGTCGTGGTACAGTTATATGCGATGCCAAGGGAAAACCTTGTTTAATGTCTGGGATAAATACCGATATTACCGCTGATAAACAAGTAGAGGATCAGTTGAATACATCTTTGGAAGAAAAAGAAGTATTATTACAAGAAATTCACCATCGGGTCAAAAATAATTTCCAGATTATTTCGAGTTTGTTAAGTTTAAAAGCTAGATATATTAATGATCAACAAGCTAGTGATATTTTAAAAGATAGCCAAAACCGTATTATGGCTATAGCAATGCTTCATAACAATATGTCTAAAACATATAATTTATCGTTGATTGATTTTTGTGATTATATTAATAAATTAACTACTAATTTAATAAGTTCTTATGGAATTGAGCGCAATATCCAAATACATTTGAACGTTGATCAAGTTTTATTAAAAACTGATATTGCTATTCACTGTGGTTTAATTATCAATGAATTGGTATCTAATGCCATAATACATGCATTTTCTTGTAGGAAGGAAGGCAATATTTATGTAAGTTTTTGCAGATTAGAACAAGGTAAATTTACACTAAATATTAGTGATGATGGAACGGGTTTTCCAGAATGTATAAAATTACCTCAAAAGCAATCACTGGGCTTACAAATAGTCTGGAGCTTGGTTGAGCAATTAGAAGGTAAAATTACATTTAATAGTAACAAGTTAGGAAGCTTATTTACAATTAAATTCGTCATGCCAAACTCGGGGAAAAACAATGAAAGCAAAAATACTGGTTATTGAAGACGAAAGTATTATTGCTTGTGACATTAAAGCTTGTCTCGAAAATTCAGGATACACTGTTCCTGCTGTGATTGCATATGGAGAACAAGCAATTGAAAAGGTGACAGAACATCACCCAGATTTAGTATTAATAGACATAATGCTAAAAGGTGATATGAACGGTATAGAAGCTGCCCAAGAAATTATAAATTGCTTCAAAATACCAGTAGTTTATTTGACTGCTTATTCTGATCAAAATATACTACGAAGAGCAAAAAATACACAACCGTTTGGCTATATAATTAAACCATTTAAAGAAAATCAATTAATTAGCACTATTGAAATTGCTCTCAATAAGCATCAGACAGAATTGTTAATGTGCGAAGCTCTAGAAAAAGAAAAACAAACCAGAAATATTGAGTCCTGTTTTGTTTCAATGGTTAGCCATGAGTTTCGTAATCCGTTAAGTAATATTTTTAATTATACAGAATTATTAGTCAATTACAGTCATCAATTAACTGAAGATAAGAAACAAGAATATATCTATGAAATTCAAAATGCTGTGAAAAATTTAGATAGTTTATTAAGTGATGTTTTACTAATTGGCAAATCCGAAGTTGGTAGAGATTCTTTCAATCCATCACCATTAGACTTGGAGAATTTTTGTAAAGATTTAGTCTCAGAAATACAATTTAGTGTAGATGATAATTACAAAATCATCTTTTCTATGCAGGGACTTTGTACAATCAAAGACGATACTAATACTGTACAAAATTCGCAACTAACTACAAAATACAGATTACCTGGCTTGGATAAAAAACTACTGCGTCATATTCTCAGCAATTTACTATCTAACGCAATTAAATATTCGCCCCAAGGTAGCACAGTGCGTTTTGACTTATTGTGTGTACAGGGAGAAGCCATTTTCCGCATTCAAGATGAGGGTATTGGAATTCCGGAAGCTGATCAAGAAAATTTATTTAACTCATTTCACAGAGGTAGCAATGTCGGCAAAATTCCAGGACATGGTTTAGGACTGACAATTGTCAAACACTATGTAGATTTACATGGAGGACAAATTACTTATGCCAGCAAAGCGGGAATGGGTACAACATTTATTGTTAGCTTGCCATTTCAAAATAATTAATATCCTTGTTGGTAATTCGGAATCGGTAATTGGTAATTGGTAATTGGTAAACTGTATTTTTCTTTCCCATTACCTATTACCCATGACCCATTACCAACCTTCACAAATATGATAAGTGTTCAAACGGACATGATATTACACATTAATTGGTTGTCTATTTTCTGCTGGTCTGTAATAACCATTAATATTATCGGTTTGTACTTGTGACAGCGATTCTTGACCTGTAATTAATCTGGCTCCACGATTGCGGGTGATATAGTTCCATGCCCATTGAATCATCACGATTAATTTGTTGTCAAATTCAATTAAAAAGTAGATGTGAATCAATAGCCAAAATAGCCATGCAAAGAAACCTTTGAGTTTGATAAAACCTAAATCTACAACGGCAGAATTTTGCCCAATCATGGCTAAACTACCCCGATCGCTGTAAGCAAATTGTGGCAATATGTTACCTTGAAGCCGCTGTTGAATTAGTGACGCTACATATTCTCCTTGCTGCGTTGCTACGGGTGCAACACCAGGTAAAGGTTTGCCATTTTGATGGGAAAAGTTTGCTAAGTCACCAATTACAAAGATATTAGCATGTCCCTTGATACTCAAGTCGGGTTCGACAATGATTCGTCCGGCGCGATCGCATTCTACACCAGTGCGTTCTGCTAAGACTCTCCCCATTGGTGAAGCTTTCACACCTGCTGCCCATAATATCGTTTTTGCAGCAATTTCTCTGACTGCATCTCCTTGTTTGATGGTAACAATATCATTGTCAATATTTGTTACCAAGGTCTTTGTCTGCACAACCACACCCAACTGCTTGAGAGAGTCTTCTGCTGCTTGTGATAACTCTGGTGCAAAAGGTGGCAAGATACGATCCATGCCTTCTAAAAGTAAAATTCTGGTTTCTGAGGTGTCGATGTTGCGGAAATCTTCTTTGAGAGTTTGGTATGCTAGTTCTGCGATCGCACCCGCTAATTCTACTCCAGTAGGGCCACCACCCACAATCACAAACGTTAACCAAGCACGGCGTTTTTCTAAATCAGTTTCTTTTTCTGCTGCTTCAAATGCTGTAAAAATCCGCCGACGCATTTCTATAGCATCTTCTACAGTTTTCAAACCAGGGGCAAATTCTTCCCAATCATCTTTACCAAAATAGGAATGCTTTGCACCTGTGGCGACAATTAACGTATCGTATGGTACTGCTTCATCGCCCAAGATGACTTTTTGTGCTTCTGGATCAATATCACTCACTTCGCCTAACAATACTTTCGTATTCTTGCTCTTACTCAGTATTGCTCGCAAGGGTGAAGAAATATTGGCAGGTGATAGCGTACCTGTGGCAACTTGGTACAAAAGTGGTTGAAATAGGTGAAAGTTACGTTTATCGATGAGAGTAACCTCTACTGAGGCTTTCGCAAGTGCCTTTGCAGTATACAGTCCACCAAAGCCACCACCAACAATTACAACCTGATGGGGTGGTTTATTCTCAAGTCTATCTACCATAAGAAGTATTTCCTTGTGTTTCGGGGGTGCTGTAACTATTCTTAACAAATTTGTATCGGAAATGTCACATTTTTTCTGTTTATCTTGAACAAATAAAAAAATAGTTAAAGTGATGCAAACTACACCTTTTAAAGTTGTTGAACGCCAGTCGCCTCAAGTCGGGAAACCCGCCCACGGCGCTGGCTCCTGATGACTGTTGACTGATGACTGTAACTATTTTATTTATCGTTCATTGGTTTGATATTTATGCAAGGAAGGTTATGGGGCTGCTTGCGGGCAATAAACTTGATATTTACTCGCATCTTTGAAATCCCTGCTTTGTTCCTAATTCTGCCAGCCAAATACTGCTGCTGTCATCTGCAAAGTATCTAATATCATGTCCTGCTGATCGCTGATCAAAAAAACCTCACCCCGCCTTCGGCACCCCTCTCCTTGGTAAGGAGAGGGGTAGGAAGTGAGGTTCAACGTTAACTATAAGTAATCATCCGGACTTGACATCACAACATATCCACTGCTGGTACAGAAACTTCATCCTGACTTGCCAAAAAAATTTTGTAGTATCCCCTTGACATCATGTAGTTAATGTATTACAAATGTAGTATCAACACAAAAGCCTCCTCAAGAGGCAAAACGAAAACTCTCAGAACGTTGACAACTGCATAGATGGTACTTTTTGGGGTGTAGCGATCGCAACAACGCCATCGGCAAAGGCAACTTATGGGGCCGCGATTGGTGTTCGACTGCTCCGAAACCAACAAACGGACGGTTGCAGGATTCGGGTTCAATTCCCGACGGCTCCACTTGCCTTAGTTGCAATTAAAGTTGCGATGGTCAATCCTCCCAGTCCCTTTTGATAGTTAAAAAAAGAGGTGATTGCAATGGTTCATATTCGATTTGAAGGACGTTCTATTGATGTTACAGAAACACAACTAGGAATTGCCCCAAGCATGAATGATGGGGCAGTGAAGCAGCAGATTGCTCGGCATTTAGAAGTGAATAGCGATCGCCTTTCTGCTTACGTAGTTGATCGCCGTCCCAGTGGCGATTTACTCATCCGTCCTGAAGCCGTCTATGGTTAAAGTCTTGATTCATCCGTGCCCCGACAATAGAAGCATACATACGCATTGATAACGGCCCTAAGGTAGCAAAATTCGAGCGATCGAACAAGCGAAGCATGATTTTTAGGTCTCTCGCAGATTTAACATGCGTGCCCACTGCCAATAGTTGGTAAGAGCGGCCGTAAGCTGTAAAAAGCTTCTTAAACTTGCACGGAGTCATTTAAAATTTAGGGATTACCAAGAAATAAATTATCCAATCAAGTGGGGTGGGCCAGAAAGCCCGCCCAAGGCTAGGGGCGGACAAGATGTCCACCCCACAAGAAAAATTGTATGTTTTTTTATTTGGAAGTCCCTTACTCTCTTCCCGCTGTCAGATTACCGATACAAATTTTTCTCCCCTGCACCCCTGCACCCCTGCTCCCCTGCTCCCCTACTCCCCTGCTCTCTAAACGGTAATCTTCAGGTATGAAAAGAGTAATTCCGCGCCCTAACTTTTGAAGCATACACACATTCTGGCAACAGAATGCAGGTTCGATCCCTGCCGCTTCCACTGATGGAAGCGTGGCCAAATTGGTATAGGCAACTGTGAAAACTGCTTTACTAACTTGTGCGGAATTCTAATTATTTAAATCGTATTTATCTATAATTTTCACGAAATCATGTATACGGAGGTGAGTTCAATGATGTTCGCCAATTTATTTGTAATAAAAACTCAATCAATACAACTGCATTTTTATCAAGTAAGGTATGAGCGAACATCGTTTGAGCGAGATTGTGATTGAACGTCCTCGCGGTGGAATGAGAATTAGCCTCAAAAAATTCAAGGGTTTTAAAAAGCAATTAGACAAACTCACCGAAGAAGCAAGTGAGGATGGATTGTTAAGTCCTTACTTGATTAAACCAATAAACAAATCCAAATATCTTTCAGATCACCTCGGCCCTCTGCGTCGGTTTTTGCGTTCTCAAGTCGGACAGCCTTGGAATGATGTTTACAGCGAACTGTGTCAAAGATTAGATACAAAGACAATGGCAGGACAGCATGTCCTTAGTCATTTGTGGGATTACGTTGAGCGACATGTGGAAATCATTGATGGTGCTTTTTACAGCAAACCTTACCAAGGTTATCGCACTCAGTTAGATGTGAGTTATCGCGATCGCTTTTATATCCATCCTCAAACTCAAATTCTGTGTGTATCTGAGAAAGCACCTCGCAAGCAGAAGCCAAAGCAACCACAAACTGATTTTGTGATTGTTGATGATTATCATCAATACCACAAGTTGAACGATATTTGGTATTTAATTACCTTTGCAGATTTTCCACCGCCGCCAGATGATTATGTGACGGATGTTCTCAAAGGTTTAATTCACCGTTCTGCTGCAATATACAGAGGTCGCAGGATTTACGCTGTCAGTAAACGGCAGTGTAACAAGAAGCAAATTCGATTTATCTTAAATCAACTTTCTCAAAACTAAAATTTTCACTTCGTGCCCTAACCGCAAAAGCTTACATACTAGCCTAATTGGAAAAGGCACTTGACTTAAAAGCAAGTGATTACGGGTTCAAACCCCGTGTGTGAATCAACAGCTTTTTCAACTTGCACGAGGTGATTTTATTCATTTAAAATATGAGTTAATTGCAACTCATTGGAGGTTGCCATGTCTGTGAAAACTTTAGAAATTTTAGAACAACTCAAGTCTTTAAGTTTGAATGAAACTGCTCAATTGGTGAAGCAGATTGAAGCAACCTTCAATGTTGATATTTCCACACCGAAAGTCATTCACATTGATCGGCGAGATGAAGATCAGGAACAATCTGAGATTCAAACGGAGTTTGATGTTTTGTTGGTATCGGTTCCAGCAGAGAAAAAGATTGCCTTACTCAAGGTGATTCGCACAGTGACGGGACTGGGACTCAAAGAAGCAAAAGACTTTGTGGAATCGCTTCCCCAGGTGCTTCAGACTGGATTGAATAAGGAAGCAGCTAATAGCCTCAAGCAACAGTTAGAGGAGGCGGGAGCGGTGGTTTCTCTCAGGTAATAGAGGTTTTATCTGGGTTGTGAAAGTTTCTTTTTTTAACGTAGACACGTAAGCGGCTTGCTGCCGGCTACCGCTAAGAACGCCAAGAGCGCCAAGAGAAGAAAAAAGACAGGGGTTTTTGCAAATGAATTAGGACTGCTAGATATAAATTTATCAATTGGCAGTTGTTGCCGCGCCCTGATCACAGAAGCTTACATAATTCTGCACAAGTTATACACAATGCTTCTACAACTTGCGCGGTGACTTGTTCACCTAGCGTGCAACATCTGCCTCCTACAATTTTGAATCGTTGGATTATAATCCAAAATCCAAAATCTAAAATCCAAAATTTTTAGAGGAGGTTTCTATGAATAATGCAGAACGTGACTTGCGTCTGGAAATGCTCAACAGTTTGCTGACAACTCCTCACCGCAAGCTTGAGCAAGTCGCAGAAATTCATCAGTTAATTGTTGAACTCGATCCCATCTTTTACGGACATTTGGCAGTTTGGTATCAGCGTCATGGTGATGTCCGCGACCACAAGGAAGTGTTTGTTGCTTACTTGCTAACTAGCAATCTGACTGAACACCGAGATGCTGGATTTATGATGCTGCAAGAGTTTCCGCCCTATCAGGTGGCTCGTGTGGTAGACTTCATGAAGCAACACCAAAATAAGCTGCCTCGTTCGGCTCGTACTGCGGTACGACGTTATTTGAAGGCACGGGAAAGTAATATTGTTATGTTCGATCGCGCTGCTTTGCGGGGTCGTAAGGCTATGAAGCACTTGTATGCTTCGCTGCACATTAAGCCGAATGAACGAGCAAATGCGATTTTGTTCCGTGATACTCCTCCAGAGGGTTCTTTGGCAAGTGTCCTCAAGCAGGTTGCTAAGGCAGAAAGTGCCGCAGAACAAGCACGGCTGATTGTGGAGTTCAATATACCTTATGCGATCGCGATCGGTGCAATCAAGCAACTCACACCAGTTGTGCTGGTAGCATTGATCAATAGCATGACTCCCCAGGAAGTCATCAATAACCTCAAGTCTCTCCAGGCTAGAGGTGCAATGGAACACCCAGAGGTGAAGAAGCTGATTGACTCGAAGCTGGAATCAGCCGCTAAGAGTACGCGTGTGGCAGCATTCAAAGCACAGATAGCCGCCGACACCGCAGATTTAGATGCAGACACCGTTGCAAAACTGGAAAATGTCACCAACGAACAGGTGAAGCGGCGCGGTACAATTGCCCGTCCAACTGCCTTATTGGTGGATAAGTCTGGTTCAATGGAGAATGCGATCGCTATTGGTAAGCAACTCGCTGCTTTAATCTCTGGTATCACTCAAGCAGAATTGTTTGTCTACGCCTTCGATACCATTCCTTACGCTGTGACAGCAAAAGGCAAGGAGTTGACCGATTGGGAACGTGCTTTCCAGCACATTAATGCAGGCGGTGGTACTAGCATCGGCTGTGCATTGGAAGCAATGCGGAAGAAGAAGCAGGTTGTTGACCAGATTATCCTGGTGACAGATGAAGGGGAAAATGCAACTCCTTACTTCGCTGAAGCCTATAAGACCTACTGTCGAGAGTTTGCAGTAATACCCAACGTGGTGATTGTCCGTGTGGGTAGTCATTACAACTGGGTTGAGGGTCAACTCAAGCAGCAGCAAGCACCTGTAGAAACCTTCACTTTCGCCGGTGACTACTACAGCTTACCGAACCTCGTCCCCCTCCTGACGCGTCCCTCTCGTCTAGATTTGCTGATGGAGATTCTAGATATGCCATTGCCTGTAAGAGAGGATAAGTAAGGTTAGAATATGGCATTGCTTGTCGGTAGTTTAATAAGCAATGCCTAATTTACTTTTGTCAACTACATCAATATCTATACCAAAAATTAGCTAATCTATACTTTATAAATAACAAGGGGGAATATGTATACAACCGAAAATGGCAAACTTAATCATCAAGTTATTTTTGAAACTTTTAGAGATATATTAGCAAGCATCAAATATAAAATAGGTGAAGAGGCTGTAAAAATTCAACATATTAGTAAGGATAATGCAGTTCAAGACATAGAGTTGCAAGACATCCCAATTGACCTGTTAATGGACTATGAGCAAAGGATGAAATTAAAGCAGATTTTGCAAGCTTTTCTAAAAGAGCATAAATTGACACATAGTGTAGCAAATATCTCTGTTTATAATTACCTATTAACATTACTAGTTAAGCAAATAAATTATACAAAATTATCATTTAATATATCAGATAGCTCTCTTTTATTATCAGAACTTAAAAATTTGGTATTACAGGAAGTTAAAACAAGCAAAATATTTATTATTCCAGTAGTAGGAGGATTTATTGAAAAAGGAAAAAAATGCAATATTGGTTCAATTGAATTTGTTAGTTCATTAGATTTTATAGATGAGCAACTAAATCTGTTAAATGCTCTAAAACAAGATGAAGAGTACGTTAACTATTACAATGATTTTGAAAAAATATGCCAAAACAGCCATATTATAGCAAAAGTTAAGATTAGAAATAAAAGTGTTGATGTTGCTCAAGCAATTGCTCAAGAAGCAATGAAGAGAATTTATGCCATTATTAGATGTACCCTACCAACAATAGCAGGAAAACACGTATTTTTTGGAGCAATAGGTGAAGAATATTTAGCTCGTAAATATTCAATTTTGTTTACTGCTAATCCAAATGACGAAAGTGAAGTTAAATCTATAACAGTTGGTTATACTCGTAATCATTTCGTTGAAAATGAGATCAATCTCTTTCAGCAAATTACTATGCTTAAAACGAGAGTTCCTTGGTTCAATCACTGTGATTTTATAATCAATAAATTTATTAGTGGGGAAAAATTAAGTAAATTTGAAGAGCGGGTTTGGACGGCAATTTACTGGCTTGGAGAAGCAATTAATGAGAGAGAATTAAGTGCCGCTATTATCAAATATGCTACCTGCCTAGAAGCTTTATTCAATGACCAAAAAGGAAAAATTAGTCAACAAGTCTCCGAATTTACAGCCTATATTGCGGGTGATGAGAATAACCCACAAATTGAGATATATCGAAAAGTTAGAGAATTATATAAATTGAGATCTGACGCAGTACATGGAAAGAAGTTTGTCAAGATTATTGACAATGAATTCCTATTTCACATACATGAGATATGCCGTGTTGCAACATTTAGAATGGCAATATACTCTGGGGTTAAAGACTTTCCGTCTCCTGGTGGTTATAGAGGATTTGTAAACTACGTTCTTAAGGAATGTAAATTTTTACGTAACAATCCCTCAATCCAAGAGTATGATAGTGATGAGCGACATAAAGAAGGCGTATAAAGTAACAGCGATCGCTCTACTACAAAACCTCTCTTTGTAGATTTTCATTATTTGTATTTTGCTCAAGCCAAGCGAATAAATCGGATATATTTGAGAAGTCTAAAGATTCTTCTCCTAAGCTTTCCAATTGTTCGGTAGTTAATATTTGTAGACGCTCAATGATTAATGAATCTATAATACCAAAGCGTCTATTTAAAAGACGTAATGTATATTTAAACGCTTCTTTATGCTCTCCCCTTTCTTCTCCCCTTTGTTCTCCCTTATGCAAAATATACTGATAAATTACTGACTCTTGCATCAGATTACCCTGCAACAATTAAATAAAGTATGGTAATACTTAATTATGACGAATAGTAAGCATTACCTAGTTGATAGATTTTAACTATTTGTATTTTGTTCAAGCCAAGCAACTATATCAGATACATTTGAAAAATCTAAAAATTCTTCTCCTAAACTTTCCAATTGCTCAGGAGATAATAGTTGAAGCCGTTCAATTATTACTGAATCTATCTTACCAAAGCGTCTATTTAAAAGACGCAAAGTATATCTCAACGCTTCTTTATGCTCTCCCCTCTGCAAAATATACTGGTAAATTACTGACTCTTGCATCAGATCACCCTGCCACAATTAAATCAAAGTATGGTAATACTTAATGATGACGAATAGTAAGCATTACCTAGTTTATCAATTTTAACTATTTGTATTTCGCTCAAGCCAAGCAATTAAATCAGATACATTTGAAAAATCTAAAAACTCTTCTCCTAAGCTTTCCAATTGTTCAGTAGATAATAGTTGGAGACGTTCAATTATTAATGAATCTATCTTACCAAAGCGTCTATTTAAAAGACGTAAAGTATATTTCAAGGCTTCCTTCTGTTCTCCCCTTTCTTCTCCCTTATCTAAAATATACTGATAAATCACTGATTCTTGCATAGTTTCCTCCCGTAATAATTGCAGAATCAAATCTTGCTCAAACTTTAACCCTGCTAAAATCTCAGTGTATGCTGCTGTATTTTGTCTAGCCTCAATATCTGGAATTTTAGCAATTTCCTGGGCAACCTGGGATAATAAGGTTTGGGGTGAATCTGTTCGCGTTAAGGGTGCTAAAGGTAATAATGCCGGATTGCCAAGAAATAGTGCTGGATCTTGCTCCCACATCCGGATCACTCGATAACGATGGATTGTTACCTCGCTGACATATTCCTCAGTAAAAGCGATCGCGTCACTTGTCTCTTGCAAGAAAATCACTACCTGTGTAACAGGAAGTTGATATTTCCTTGTCAATCTCACGTAATAATCTAGCATCCGCAGAGCAATTGGTTGTTGGGATTTAATGGTAGTTTGAAATTCCAGGTGTAAAATCCGATTTTCTGTTTGCAGAAATATAACTGAATCAGCGCGTATCGGTTCAATGCTCAATTCAGTTTTTAAAATTTCAATTTTTCGCGGTTCTTGATTTAATAACCAACGGGTAAAATCAACAGGATACTTTTCTACAAGTAGCTTACAAAGGTTGTCATATTCTGCCATCTAAAGGATTAGGCTTAATTTTCTTCATTATTTTATATTAGATTAGCTTTTGACCAGTTCGTTTACCTCCGACTGGGAATCCTTTTTTAGGCATAATCAGCAGCCAAAATATTTACTGGAAAGTCACAAGCTTTTTTGTAGTATTTTGTATTATAATAATCTCATGCGTGCCCCAACTCGTGGAACCTACATACTAGTACGAGAGGAAAAGTAACACTGCCAAATGCAGTGGGCGTGTGTGAACAGGGAGTGCGAAGAACCTGGAAAGTGGGCTTAGAAGTAGCCATCTTTGAAAGAGTGTGTAACAACTCACCAGCGGAGTCCCCCTAGTAACTGAGAAAACGCAATGCTCCACCAACTTGCACGCAGAAAGTAACTATACCAATTCTTTAGCGTTGCTGAATTGATGTATGATATCACGTTCGCTTGATTAGTTATCAAAAGTCATTGCGAGCGCAACGAAGTCAAGCGAAGCAATCGCAGAAATTTTGTGATTGCTTCACTTAGTTCGCAATTGACTTGTATTCATCAGAACTTGATATGAACTCTTCTTTCTACCTTTGCGTCTTTGCGCCTTTGCGTGAGCTTATTATGTCTGACATCCGTAAGCTAATCAACCAAATTGCCAGTGCAGAAGCACAGTTGTCTGCTACCCAATTCCTTGCGCCCTGTGTCAAGGGTGGACAAGTCCGCACACGCGTAGCCGGGATGGTGTACACTTTCACGCCAAAGCCTAGTAAATTTGAAGGTTGGGGCATCTTTCAGCCTGTGGATCAGAAGACTGCAAAGGTTGTGGAAGAAGCAGACTTACCCCAAATTGCAGAATACTTGCAAAACTTTCCCCAAATACGGCTGCGGTTAGCACACCGATCGCAAAGACAAACTTGGTTAGCATACCCTGTCAATGAAGCAGATATGCGTCAACGGTTGCGGGTGATAAAGCCGATCGCAGTACATTTAGTAACTGAAGGTGTAGCCTTTGAGCAAATCATTAGCCGCTGGAATGGACAATCCTGCTGGTTTGAGGAAATCGATCGCCGTACCGATCCGGCAATTGTTGAAAGCCTGCAAACTGCCCTCAAGCAACTTATTCCTGCTGAAGAATTGCAATTCAAAGGCATAACTCCAGAAATCCGCACAGTCTATGAATTAGCAACTAAGCAGATTGACGGCTTTACTCAACCCCAACAAGATGAAAAGCGACTGAGAAAAGCATTGCAAATGGGCGGCGGTGAATTACGCCAATTTCACGATCGCGGTGATTACTGGACAGTTGATTGGACAACTACTGATGGTGTGCGCCACAGTAGTGCGATCGCTAAAACTGACTTGACTGTGATCAGTTCTGGCATTTGTCTGAGTGGACGCGATCGCGATTTTGACTTGCAATCTTTAGTAGGTGTCATGGAACAACAAGAATGATGAAACCAACTTACTTAAACGTCTAAAAACTTACACTGACTTCTTTCGCAATCCAAAATCCAAAATCTCAAATCTAAAATGGTATGAGTATCTTTTTTCACGAGCAGCTTTACCGCAGCAATGCTGTGATGGCAAAGCTCAAAGACTATCCTGTGACAATTTGTGGGGCGGGGGCGTTAGGAGCCAATATTGCTGAAAACCTAGCTCGGTCTGGTTTTGAAAAACTGACAGTCATTGATCGCGATCGCATTGAGGAGCGTAATGTTTCCACCCAACCCTACTACCGTTCCGATGTGGGAGCATTCAAAGCGAAAATATTAGCTAACAATTTATACCGAGCAATTGGTACTAAAATTGATGCCAAGACAAAGGAGTTAACAGCAGCAAATACAACTCAACTACTCAAAGATAGTCAGTTAATTGTCGATGTGTTTGACAACAGCGTCGCACGTCAAGCAGTCAAGGATTATGCTGAGCAATTTAGCATTCCTTGTGTTCATGCTGGGCTAGCAGCTGATTATGCAGAAGTAATTTGGAATGACGTTTATCGCGTTCCTTCTGATGTTGATGATGATGTCTGCGATTATCCGCTAGCAAGAAACTTGGTAATGTTAACTGTTGCTGTGGCGTGTGAAGCAATTGTCTCATTCATTGCCACAGCAGAACAGCGTAACTTTACCATCACCCTCAAGGATTTGACGGTGAAATCTTTATTTTTGTAATAGTAGGAAAAAAGAGCGATCGCTTAGTGAAATACCCTCAACATACAGAATATAGTCCGCGAGGGCGGACGCGCGCGACTTCTAGGCTTTCTTATCTCAGATCGAATATTCGCTCTTATCAGTATCATCCATATTTTCAGATAATGGAGTTGATACGCTTTGATTAAATTTTACTTCGTCTGTTTGAGTCTCACCCTGTGGTTTTCCATCCCATGAGTAGTTGCAGATTTTACTGCGAAGTACCGTACCTAATGTCGCATTAATTACAAAAGCAAAGGAATCTACAAAGATTAAGTTCACAGCTTGATTAAGCATGAGTCCCTCTTGAGCCTATTTAAGCATCAAGTAATTGTTGAAGTTTTCTACACAAGGCAAAATGTCTTTTCCAGAAACTTACTCAGGACTTACGCAAAAATCGCTTGATATAGCCGTAGTCTCATGGGTGAGCCTGAGTAGGGTACGTTAAGACTAACGTCTATAACGCACCGAAAATCTGGGATGGTGCGCGATTCCTACGGCATAACACACCATACTGGACTGTAACCCTGTCAAAAAATTCCTCTTTAAGCTACATGACTCTGTATTTTCTGCGTCTATAGCTAAACTTGCTAACCATAATTGACGATGCGGAAGCCATCACAAGGATAAATTCTTGTAATTCGGAAAATTTGGCGGGGTTGAAAACTATCAAGGGTACAAGTCCAAGTTATGGACAAATCTAGGCGATGACGAAATAATAACTCAATGCGCGATCGCAAAGCAGATAACAGTACTCCATGATAGTGAACCAGATGAAAGTCAAAATTATTGTCCTGAATAAATAAATCTAAATTTTCTGCTTTCAGGACAGTTTGACGCATAATTGGCTCTAGAATAAAAATCATCCCATAGCGTCGAATATACTGAACTTTTTCGTGATTTTTACCTATTCCTTGACAAATGCCATAACCTGATAATAACAACCCTTCATTATCAACTAAAGCTAGATTATTCCTAACTATCTGTTTATTGATTTCTCGTTCGATATATTGAATATCTTTATCATGTAAATGCGAGAGTTTTTCTTTATCTAGATACGTTCGATATAAACCATCAAGTAAAGTCGCTTCAGTTTCTTTCCAATCAATCTTTTGTGTTTCAGATGGTGAAATACTTCTCAATATTTTTCCATCTCTCTTGTTTTGATATTTCCATAATTTAAATGGTTTATAAAGAGGACGATTGAGAGGAAATTTTTCGCGACTTGTATATTTTCGATTAACTTTAGTAATTTGAAAAAATGCAGCACGAACTGTTTGTGGAGTTAAAATCACCAAACGCCCATCACCAGCTAGCGATAATTGAATTTGCACCATAAGCAATTCAATATTTGTTTTCTTTAATTGTTAATCTTGATTTGGAGATGATGGTAATTTGTTAATAATTAATTGACTAATTCGGTTAATCACATCCTCAATAATGGGGTCATTTTCTCTACCTTTAGTATTTGCTTCATCAATAGCTACTTGAATAGCTGTCTCCAAATCATCTATCATTTCACCTAATTCATTAAGCAGTTTAACCTCTAAACCATAATCAATTTCTACTTTTTGAGTATAGTGACTGATGACTTTATACTGTTCTTCATAGGTTCGCACTCTGGTAGTTGAGTCTTCTTCATAGGGAACGTATCGAGTTTGTATTTCTTCGTGTTTTTGTTTGACATGGGCAAAGGCAGGACGATTATCAATTGTGGTATTGTAAATAAGTTTAGGATTCCGTCGGGGAAGTTTGCGGACTAATTCTGAGAGAACAGTATGGGCACTTTGTAGGGCGCGTAATTGTGGTACAGTGAGTTCTACAGAAATTCCATACCAGTTAAAATTTCCTGTATTATTAGAGTTTGCTTTTTGCCGTGCGCCGTGCTGACTAACTACATCTTTGACAATTTCTAAAACATGAAGACTAATTTCTTCAGGAGAATAATCTACATAGGTTTCTCGGATTTCGTCCTGAAGTTCGTCTTGAGCATTGTAATTACGATGGCGCACTTCTTGCGCCCTGATTTTTTCAATCCATGAAATTGCTTTGGCAAGTTCTCGCTTTTGTTTGGTAAATGTTGTTTGAACCATTGTTTATTTTCTAATGATCATTCCAGTTAAAAACATTAGTAAATTAACCTGACAGGTATTTAAAGGAAAGGCATTGCTTTATATCAGGACACGAGATATTTCTATAGTATTACTACCATAGTACCGAAAGGCTTAACGATCGCGATCGAGGAGACTTTGCCACCAAGAGGTTCGCTAGTCATTTTTATGCATCGCTGTCAAATTTGAAAATCCAGAGGACTTCTCTTTATGCAAGTGCCTACCTTCTTTTTTCCAAATTACATGAAAATCAATAAAAATAACCAACATCCTACGAACATCTTCTTTGAAGTGACTTTCTGAGTTACTAAAACCTCCCTGAAATCTTCGATGAAGACTTCAGCTAAACTCACCCTACAGATTGATTCTCCGCACTTACGACCTTTTAAGGTAGTCGCTCCCCTGATGATTTCATATAATGTATGACGCCGCCACGCCAAAATAATGGGAATTGAAAATAGACATTTTGCAGGGAATCCATCGAATTCAAGGTAATTCTAATCTGAATTTAAGAGTTCTTGAGAGAATTTGTCCGTGCCTGTATCGCATAATGTTTGGAAGCACATTATTTCTGACTGGACAACGGATGAAAGCCTTCCTCCCTCTCTGATATTTCTTTTTAAAAATATGAGAAGTTTACGACCCCAACGAACATCTCAGGTTTTACCCCTCCCCGAACATTTTAGGCTATTTCCACATTAATTTTTCGAGAACCTTTTCCTATTCTCTACTTGTCTGGCAGAACTTTTTGTCATAAATTATATGGCGTTTTTTCTTGGTTATTGAACAACTTAGGAGTTTTTTCTAAGATGTTAATGCTATAGCCTTGAACGAGATTTTTCTTCGTAAAGACATAACATCTTTACTTTTCAGAAAGCTCAACCCTTCCTGCAACAACTCAAAACTAGTTTGAGTCATTACAATATTCATTAAACTCTACTAACTATCATAATGTCTACTTTGTTTAATATTCTTTATCCTTATACAGCAGATTAGAGTTGATTTGTAGTTGACTATTTAACTTTCGTGACAAAATATAGAAATATGAAGATGCCTGATTATAATATATATCTTTGCCAAGAGCGGCCAATTATGATGTGAATTTGACAAACTCACGTTAATTTAATTTGCATTCACCACTTAAAACTAAAGGCGATCAAATGAATGCGATCGCCACTATATTATGGAATTGACTAGTTTTCATACACCGCGGACACATCGTTTAAGCACTGAAGTCAAGCAAAGCAGCATCAGCAGAACTAGTAGTGATTGCGAAACTTCCTAAACTGGCAAAGCACAGAAGACTGGTTTTGAAAGTGAAATTTTTGAACTTAGTGGAAATTTTCATGAGATTTGTGTATGGAATAGTGATGAGTGTCGAGTTAATCAGAATAGAGTCGTAGCAAAAAAGGCAAGGAATCTCGCTATTAAAATTTAGAAAACAAAGTTATCCGCATTGGCTAAGCTATTTGACGATACATCCAGTACCGTCAACAAATTCGTCGCTAAAGCCCGACCTGTTAAGCCATCCGGGTCAATCAGCACAGCGGTATTATTGCCTTGAGATCTAAAGCCTAAATAACCTTGTGCAGTTGCAGTTTCATAATTGAGACTGTCGAGGTTCAAACTGGCAAATAATTCAGTAAAAACAATCTTATCCACACCAGGTGAAAAATCAGTGATTCTGTCTCTGGCATCGCGGATACTGGTATAGACAAACAAGTCATTGCCAGCACCACCAGTGAGAACATCGCTACCAGTGCCACCAACGAGAACGTCGTCACCAGCACCACCTGAGATATCATCATTACCACCTTTGCCATCAATGGTGTTGTTGCTGCCTGTTCCTATGAGGACATCTCTGCCTTTAGTTCCCGTGAAATTGAGGGGAGTGACTGTTAAATCAAAGCTTTCACTCACACTCACATTGCTGGTGTCAGTAGCAATTACTTTTAGGTTAATGATGCCCACATCTGTATCATCTGGTGTGCCGCTAAAGGTGCGGGTATCGGGGTTGAACGCCAACCAGTCGGGTAGGGGGTTATTGTCAGCGAGGGTAGCGGTGTAGGTTAAAGTGTCACCTGCATCGACATCAGTAAAGGTATCGACATCAAAGGTGAAACTGAAAACACTATTTTCGGTGGTGGTGATGTCTGCAATGGCATTGGCAACAATGGGGGCATCGTTGACTGGCTTGACGTTGAGGTTAAAAGTACCATCGATGCTACCGCCATTACCATCGCTGACAGTGAAGGTGAAGCTGTCAGTGCCGTTGTAGTTGGCATTGGGGGTATAGATGAAGTAGTCGTCATCGGTAACGCCAGGTGTACCATTGTCGTTAAGCGTCAGTGTACCGTTACTGGGGTTAGTGAAGTTAGTGAAGCTTAAAATATCGCCCTCTGCATCTGTATATCTACGCAGAATATTCCTGGCAAGGATGTTAACTGGGGTATCTTCCTTGGTGGTAGCGGCAGTTGCAAAGCCAAACAGCACATAGCTCTCCCCTGCAGCTGTTACCCCAATAATCAGGTCGTCGAAGCCATCGCCATTGACGTCCCCTGCATTGCTGACGGAGGTACTTGAATAATCATATGATGCATCAATGCCGTTAATCACAAAGCCGTTATTGCTATCCAGGGTGGAAAGGTTGAGGCTAGCCCCAAAGCCGCTAGTACTGCCAAACACCACATAGCTCTCCCCACCTTTTGCGGCAATAATTAGGTCATCAATGCCGTCACCGTTAAAGTCCCCTGCATTGCTGACAGAGGAGCCTGAAAAGTCATATGCATCGATGCCATTAATCACGAAGCCGTTACTGCCATCCAAGGTGGAAAGGTCGAGGCTAGCCCCAAAGCCGTTGCTACTGCCAAAAACCACGTAGGTTTCCCCAGCCCCAGACTGTCCGTTGGGGTCGCCACCTCTTGCCCCGATAATCAGGTCATCAAAACCGTCACCGTTAAAGTCCCCTGCATTGCTGACGGAGAAGCCTGAAAAGTCATATGCATCGATGCCGTTAATTACAAAGCCGTTACTACCATCCAGGGTGGAAAGGTTGAGGCTAGCCCCAAAGCCGCTAGTACTGCCAAACACTACGTAGGTTTCCCCAGCACTAGACTGTCCGTTGGGGTCGGCATAGGATGCCCCGATAATCAGGTCGGCGATGCCATCACCGTTGATGTCCCCCGCACTGCTGACAGATATGCCTGAACCGTCACCTGCATCAATGCCGTTAATCACGAAGCCGTTGCTGCCGTCCAGGTCAGATAGGTTGAGGCTAGCACTAAAGCTGCTAGTACTGCCAAACACCACGTAGCTCTGTCCAGCACCAGACTGTCCGTTGGAGTCCGCACTATATGCCCCGATAATCAGGTCGTCGATGCCGTCACCGTTGATGTCCCCCGCACTGCTGACAGATATGCCTGAACCGTCACCTGCATCAATGCCGTTAATCACGAAGCCGTTGCTGCCGTCCAGGTCAGATAGGTTGAGGCTAGCACTAAAGCTGCTAGTACTGCCAAACACCACGTAGCTCTCTCCAGCATAATTCTGACCGTTGGGGTCGGCAAAGGGTGCCCCAAGAATCAGGTCATCGATCCCGTCGCCATTGATATCCCCCGCATTACTAACTATCCTTAGGTAGTCAAATTCATCGATACCGTTAATCACGAAGCCGTTGCTACCATCCAGGGAGGATGAATTGAGGCTGGCACTAAAGTCGCTACTCTTACCAAACACTACGTAGTTCGGCCCAACACCATACAGTCCGTTGGTGTTGTAACCTGTTGCCGCGATAATCACGTCGTCGATGCCGTCGCCGTTGATATCCCCCGCATTGCTGACGGAGAAGCCTAAACGGTCATCATTGATGCCGTTAATCACAAAACCGTTGCTGCCGTCCAGGTCAGAGAGGTTAAAAACTGATACAAGCCTGGGTGCATCATTCACTCCGTTGATGGTCAGGTTGACGGTGGCTGTGCTGCTGTTAATGCTGTTATCGCTGACAGTGTAGGTGAAGCTTTCACTGAAGCTTTCACTGTTACCCAAAGTTTCAAATTGACCATTAGGGTCGTAAGTGAAAGTGCCATCAGCATTCAGGGTGAGTAAAGCACCCGAACTCAAAGTAATAGTAGTGCCAACAGTAACTGTATTACCATTGACCGCCGTCACCGTTAATGGGTTGTTGTCTAGGGCAATATCGTTGGCTAAGACGGAAATGTTAACGGCGGTGTCTTCGTCAGTGATAACTGTGTCATTCACTGCTAGAGGAGGTTCATCAATAGACCTAGTGGCAAAACCAAAGATGACGTAGCTGCGTCCAGCACCAGACTGTCCGTTGGGGCTGGTATAGGGTGTGCCGATAATCAGATCGTCAAAGCCATCACCGTTGATGTCTCCTGCACTGCTGACAGAGCTGGCTGAGTCGATAGCGTTGATTGCAAAGCCATTTGTACCGTCTAGCAAAGATAGGTCGAAGTTGGCATCAAAGCCGCCACTCTTGCCAAAAATCACGTAGAAAATCTCTGCCGCTGAAGAAAATGGAGTACTTCCTGCGATAATCAGGTCGTCGAAGCCATCGCCGTTAAAGTCCCCCGCACTACTGACAATTCCGCCTAAGCCATAGAAACTGGTGCCATTACGGTTAATCCCGAAACCATTGCTGCCGTCCAAAGATGATGAGTTGAGTCTGGCACTAAAGCCGCCACTGTTGCCAAAGATTACGTAACCTGCACCAGTTCCTTTTGCTCCAATAATCAGGTCGTCGAAGCCATCGCCGTTAATGTCCCCTGCACTGCTGAATTCGAGAGCTGAGCGAAAACCTCCATTAAGACCGCCACTAAACACGAAGCCGTTACTGCCGTCCAGGTCAGATAGGTTGAGCGTAGCATCAAACCTGCCACTGTTACTAAAGACCACATAGGTAGTTCCAGTTCCTACAGTAACCAAGTCGTTGAAGCCATCGCCGTTAATGTCTCCAACAATACCTGAGTTTGAATAATCGGACACCGTGGGGAGGTCGATCACAAAGCCGTTGCTGCCGTCTAAGGACGATAGGTCGAAGCTGGCACTAAAGCCACCACTGTTGCCAAACACTACGTACCTATTCGAGATAATCAGGTCGTCGATGCCATCGCCATTGAGGTCTCCGGCACTGCTGACGGAGCCGCCTGAGGAGTAATATCCATTAGAGTCTTCGATTATAAAGCCGTTACTGCCATCAAGGTCAGATAAATCGAAGCTGGCACTAAAGCCACCGCTGCTGCCAAATACCACATAGCTCTGTCCGTTGATACCGGCCGACGATGCGGCGATAATCAGGTCGTCGATGCCATCACCGTTGATGTCCCCTGCATTACTGACGGAACGACCTGAAAAGTCATCAGCATCAATGCCGTTAATCACGAAGCCGTTGCTGCCGTCGAGGGACGATAAATCGAAGCTGGAACTAAAGCCGCTGGTACTGCCAAACACCACATAGCTCTCTCCAGCATAATTCTGACCGTTGGGGTCGGCAAAGGATGCCCCGATAATCAGGTCGTCGATGCCGTCGCCGTTGATGTCCCCCGCACTGCTGATGGATCTACCTAAATCATCACCTGCATCAATGCCGTTAATTACGAAGCCGTTGCTGCCATTCAACTCAGAGATGTTGAAGACTGAATTAGCCATAGTTATTGATTCTCCTGATTTTTTTGGAAGATTCCGGACTGGTCAAAAGACACGAAATATCATGTCTTTACACAGTTGAATCATTTCTTATCCCACTGTCACCATGCGCCGAATTTCGTCATTGCGAAAGCCGATCGCCATCGGACAACGCACCTGTGGCAGTACTACCACATCGTATAATTCCAATACCACCCCCTCTAGTCTTAAACTATGAACAATATCGCCACTTCGTAGGGCAATCACTAGCAAGCCACAACGAGGTTCGGCTTTCTTGTGCTGCAATTTCTCATCCAAAGGCAAACTGCTAAAAGTTTTGTTGTGCCTGAGTTGGGAAATTCCCACGCTTGCCAAATCCACTAATTGTTTTCAGTAATTACCTTATAACAACTCTTTTTTTTACATCCAATATTTATATTTATAAACATTTAGATATAGACAGATGACTATGCACACCGCTCCACTAATATCTATTCTGATGCAACACCCGTTCTGAATCGGTGGTGAGCATATTTCCCAAATCTGCGATCGCTACTACTGAGGTTTTTGGTTGGCAAAGAATTGCCCACAGATGATCAAAAGCAACCTCTGACGATTGATAATTCCTAGTGAATGGTTGTACTGTTCTAGGGTTAGCACGAGATGGCGCTTGCGATCGCAGGTACAGTGAGTGTAGAAGATTGTCCCAAGCGTTGGAGTTGTTGTTGTACCAATCTTTGCGGGAGCCAACTCTTGAGTACGATATCAGTTTGAAATTGCTATTTCCTCTGAAAATGACTAGAGACGTTCCAGTGAAACGTCTCTGAGTGTTTTTAACTTTTGCCTAGCGTTACTAAGTTATTGTTCAATAGTTGGGCTGCGTAGGTCTTCTACCAGCGCTTGGACTTCTTGCGTCGGGGGTGGGGTGAGGCGAGAAACTACTAGGGTAACTATTAAGTTAATCAACATACCTAAAGTGCCAATTCCTTCAGGAGAAACCCCAAAAAACCAAGGTTGCATACCTCCAAATTTGACACCGATAATGTAAATTATCGTAAAAATTAAACCCGTTAACATGCCAGCGATCGCACCTTCAGCATTGGTGCGCTTGTCGAAAATCCCCAGGATAATCACGGGGAAGAAGCTAGCGGCTGCTAAACCGAAGGCAAAAGCCACTACTTGGCTGACAAATCCTGGTGGATTCACCCCAAAGTATCCCGCCAACACTACCGAAAACCCGATCATGACGCGCCCAACAAATACCCGTTTTTGTTCTGAAGCACTTGAATCCAGTATCCGGTAGTAAACATCGTGGGCGACAGAACTGGAGATTACTAGTAACAAACCCGATGCTGTAGACAATGCAGCCGCTAATCCACCAGCCGCTACCAGCCCAATCACCCAAGGAGCGAGTTTAGCCACTTCTGGGGTGGAAAGCACAATAATGTCTGGGTCAATTTTAATTTCGCTGGTGTCTTTATTTGGAGTTAACTGAAGCCGCCCATCTTTATTTTTATCATCGAAGGCTAGCAATTTAGTTTTTTCCCACTTGTTAGCCCAGTCTAACTGTTGCACCTCTGCAATCGTTTTATTATGCAGAGAATCAATCAGGTTATAGCGGGCAAACATGGAAAGGGCAGGAGCAGTGGTATAAAGAATAGCAATAAATAACAATGCCCAACCAGCAGAGAAACGAGCCGCACGCACACTAGGTACTGTGTAAAATCGGACGATGATATGGGGCAAACCAGCGGTACCTACCATCAGAGCAATGGTGGTAAACAACACATCTATCATCGACTTGTTGACAAATGGCTGGGTATACTCTTTAAACCCCAAGTCAAGTTGGATTTGATTGAGTTTACTAGCAACATCACTAAAGGTAAATGCTAGTTGGGGAATGGGGTTTCCTGTCAGCTTCCAGGCGATCGCGATCGCTGGAATTAAGTAAGCAAAAATTAACACACAGTACTGTGCTACTTGCGTCCAGGTGATGCCTTTCATACCCCCCAGTACTGCAAAAAAGGCCACAATCACCATACCGATGATCACACCTGTATTGATGTCTACTTGCAAAAAGCGGCTAAAAACAATGCCGACACCCCGCATTTGTCCAGCAACATAGGTGAGAGAGACGAAAATAGCTGCAACTACCGCCACTAAACGAGCGATGTTAGAGTTGTAGCGATCGCCCACAAAATCGGGCACTGTATACTTACCAAATTTTCGCAGATAGGGAGCCAAAAGTAATGCTAATAGTACATAACCACCAGTCCAACCCATCAAATAAATAGAACCGTCGTAACCCAAAAAAGAAATCAGCCCCGCCATAGAAATAAACGAGGCTGCGGACATCCAGTCAGCGGCGGTAGCTGCACCATTAGCAATTGAGGGTATTCCCTGACCTGCGATAAAGAAGTCTTTAGTATTTTCGACTCGCGATTGCCAACCAATGTAAATGTAAAGGATGAAAGAGAGTCCAACCAATACAATCGTCCAAATTTCAACTGACACGGTTGTTCCTCACTTTTTGATATTATATTTGCGGTCTAATTTGTCCATTTGAAAGGCATAAATGAAAATCAATACTACAAATATGATGATTGATCCTTGCTGTGCCATCCAAAAACCCAAGGGGACACCGAAAAAACGTACAGTATTTAATGGTTGAACCAGCAAAATACTGAAAACGAGGGAAACCAAAGCCCAAACAATTAAAAGATTACGAATTAATGCAGTATTAGCACGCCAATAAGCGTGACGCTGATGTTCATCCATTGTTTTTTATAGTCAGTGCATCAAAAATAATACCAAGAAGCTGCTATTATACTGCCTAGTTACTGTGTATTTTTTTTAATTGTGCAAAAAATCTTGTAGAGTTATTGGTAACAAAAATCACTCATTATATATGGAATCCAAAAAGCCGATTCATGTGTTGCAAATATTTTTGGAAATAGTATTACTCTCTGCGTCTTTGCGCGACAGACACTTTCCTCAACGGAGGGAACCCCCGCACAGAAGTGTCCTCCTCTGCGTGAGGTAAAATTCATCCGCCCATTCACCAACACATATTTTATAAATCTGAATTTCTGCAAATTCAAATCAGCAGCTATGTTTGCATAGCTTGATGGGTGTTCTCAATTCTGAATTTTTGAGTAAGCAGGATAAATATTGTTTTAAATGTCAGGTTTTTAGTATTTATATTAACACCCAATTTACACATATTTTCAAAATATTTTCAAAATTTCATGAAAAAACTTAATTTAATATTAAAAATAAATATAATTCTTCAGTAATCTTAACATTGTAATTAATATATATGCTTAGTTAGGTTGAACATAGAATTTTGGTGACAAGATTACTGTGTTTGATCTGGAAGATTTTTTCAACCTTGCAACTTACCTATTCTGTATCATCGGGCAAGATGGTTGTTACCAGCAAGTGAATCCAGCATGGGAACAAGTCTTAGGATGGAAACCAGAAATCATCAGCTAATGTCCATCACCATTGCAAATTATCTGGTTGTCATTAGTCATTAGTCATTTGTAAATACAAAGGACGACCAAATGTGTTTTAGCTTAATTCCAAGTAGTAAGGTAGCACAGGTGTGCTACCACAATCATGTATTGTATTTAAATCTAATTTTCTACACCACTAGCCAGAATTTTGCTGTAATATTCAGTCTCAGCATATACACTAATAATGCTGTCACCAACTTCAAAAAATGTGCCTTGTTGCTCATCTTTAGAAAACTGTAAATTGGGGTATTTGACAGCAAGTTCCTCAGCAGTTACGGCTGGCGTTGCTATGTTGTCTGGCAACTTACCAGTGACACCAATATAAAATACCAATGGAGAAATTTTTTCTTGGTAGATTGTTTCTACATATTTTTCTAGCTTGGTATTCGCTGCTGTCATGGCTGCAATTATTTCTTCTTTATCAAGAGACTTACCAGAGTGTTTTTCTCGCAAAACTTCGATTAAACCATCAGCACCTACTTTCGTCAGAATATTTGCAACAATGCCATTTTCCTCAAGTCCGATAAAGTCGTCAAAAATCGGTTTCATCAACTCATCTACTTTAGTTATTTTGATGCGTGATGATAGTAGCTTGTGCCTAAAAGCAATATTTTCATTGAATGCCATCTCAAACCGAGGCTTAGTGAAAATTTCCCCGGTTTCTTTGTCATAAACTCGATACATTTTATCGAGAAATTTGTTCGCAGAAGGCAATTTACTGAAATTAAGAATGTCTTGATTGCCGATGTCGATTTTATAACTGACTCGTGAATCAATAGTACCGTTAACTAAAGCTTCTTTGAGATTGGTATATTCGGTTGTTGTGGGAAAGTTAGTGTAAATATTTTTAGAAAGATAGTGATTTTGTAACTCATCCAACTGTGGTTGTACAAACACATCTGATTGCCCTTTCAAATGAGCAGAAATAATACTAGAAAGTACTTTGATTTCTGCTAGCTGAACAAATAAGCCATCAATGCAGCTGTAAGATACATTAATAGGTACTAGGGGTAAGTTATCTAGCTGGATAGTGTATTCAGAACGAAAGTCAAATTTATCTGCATCTAATACACCTTTTTCTTTGAGTATTTCAAAAATTTTTTTACTACTAATTTTTACTTGCAAGGAATTTATATGAATTTTGCCATCACTCACAATCGTGTAGTTATTAAAGGCATTGAGGTCATTTACCAGCAACCCTGCAACTTCGATAACTGGGGTTTCATCCTCAAGCTTTACAAGTTTGACTTGCCGTCTGACAAGCATATTGATAGTAGCATTGTTGCGATTAAACTTAAACTCACCCATGCCTACATATTCAACTTTATCTAGATATTTTGTTCGCAACCAAGGCTGAATTAGTTCTCCATTTTCATCTCTTATACCTTGAAGCCGCTTGATACTTGTTCTGCAATAATTTTCTTGTAGATGCTTAATATTGATAATTATGTAGTTGCGATATTCTGCAAAAATTTTGATGAGTTCTAGCAGAGAGATTTTATTATTTGTCATCTTGTCACCTTCTATAAAGGTCAGGATTCATTCCAAGCCAAAATTGCTCAAGTTTAGCTTGATTTCATGAGCAATGTTTATAAATAGGAATTGAAGAGTAAACCTAATGCAACCTAAAACTTATCTGGTATTATATCATGTTCGTTTAAACACTTATGATATCTGTGGAGGTCGGTAATTGGGAATTGGTAATTGGTAATTGGTTTTGAGTATTACCTATTACCCATTACCCATTACCTATTAGCTATTACCAAGCAAACCGACTAGATCGTAAGTAATTAGCCGAACTTGATATTAGTTACATTCATGAAGCTAGTACTATGAACGTTCAACTACTACAAACTTTGGGCATTGCTTTGCAAACTTACTGCATGTTCATATTTATATAGTACACTAGTACTATAATAATGTCAAGTTACCTTTGACTGATGGCTGATGACAGCAACTTTTATGCCCCAGGTTTGAGATAATCGAGGAGGCGATCGCCTGAATCAGCTCGAATCAATGCTACAACTACATCGGGTAAAGCCGCTAAACTGGGGTAAACCAAATAGCGTGATTCCCAACGGGGGCGAAACTTTTCTTTATATGCGTGCAGTCCTTGGAAGTTGTAGAATCGATCCAAATGTTCGTAAAGATAATGCAATCCTTTCTCTAAGCGTCGTGATTCTGGGTTTTCTCCGACTCCAGCCAAAGCAGAAAGACCAAAATTAAAGGTGTCATAGCCTTGCTCTTTAAAATACTGAAGTATAGAAATAAATAAAAAGTCCATTGTGCCATTTTCAATAGATTGGCGGTGTCGCATCATGTCAATTGTTGCTTCGTTGAGTTGATACTCTGGCACAATATTAGTGAAAGCGCTGATTTCACCTTCAGGGTTATAGACGACAGCTATTTGGCAATTCCTTAAGTAATCTTCGTCAAACCAACCTAGAGAAAATTGTTTTTCCGAACCTTGCGCCATCTTTAGCCATTCATCACTCACAGGTTTTAGTTGGTACAACAACTTATTAGGAATTGGTGGTTCAAAAAATTGAATTTCGTATCCTAATTTTGTCAAACGATTGATTGATGGTCGGAAGTTTTTACCAGCTTTTCCTTGTAAGGTAAAAGTCTTCAGATCAACGATCGCTTCTTCTCCAATCTTGAGTACTTTAAAACCTAGAGACTTGTAAAGGTCAATTTCATCGGGCAAAGTTTGGTAAAAAGCAGGATACCAGTCATTGCGTTGACAAAACTGCTGGAAACTCACAATTACTTCTTTGCGGTCTTCAGCCGGGCCAATGGGGTCTCCTAGTGCGATCGCACCCCGTCCTTTGGGAACATAAGCAATTATACTGCGACCAGAGGGACTAAAATAATAACTTTTATCACTTAAAAGTGTTAAAGCTGCTAAAGAAGAGTGTCCATACTGCTGTACTATTTCTTTTGCCTTTTGCTGTTCGCTGGGTGTAGCCGGATTACGCAAAAACACTGGCTGTAGCAGCATCACCACTGCAAATGTAATTGTGCCTGCGGCAATAATATAGATAGAATTAGCAAAAAAATCGCCAAATTGGCTTTTTGGTTGCAGACCCCAATTATCCTCTGTGAAGAACATCGCTAGAGTCTGAATTATAGCTTCACGCCAATTAAAATTTTCGGAAAATTTGCCGTCTAACAAGTAAAATCCAATTGTTCCGTATGCTAGGGTAAACAGCAAAGCACCAATCAATACTCGCACTCCTCGTGCAATTGAAGGACGGTCTGATTGGGCTGTAAACACATGGCGCATCAAGATTAATTGTACTAGTAAAAATGCAGATAGGAGACTTTCTTCATAATCCCAGCCTTTGATTAAATGGCTAATAATAGAAATAACTAGGAAACTAATTGTCAATAACCATGCAACTCGTTTTCGTCGCAATAGATTAGTAGCAAGTGCTAACAAAACAAAGCCAGTTAGTGCTGCAAATATATGACCACTGGCACGAATTTCAAATGGTAAAAATTGTTTTAACCAGTGATTCCGTCCGTACAGGTTCGGTGTCACAGATGATAACAAATTGACTATTCCGACTAAACCTGTTAAGACAGTTGCACTCCCAAGTCCAATTCGAGTTTTTAAGTTATTAGTCATTAGTCAGTTGTTAGTTGTCATTTGTCAATGGTCAGTCATCAGTCATCATTTGTAAAATTATTATCTTTTGTAAATTTATTTCCTACATAGGAGAGTGAATCTTTAAGATGTTTGTGGAAGTAATTCCAGCCTATATCTGCACCCGATAAGCCATGTCCTCCAGGGAATGCATGGAATACATTAACAATTCCTAGCTTGTTCAAAGTTTCGTGAAAGGCTTTAGTAGAAGCCAAAAAATTAGTGTCGTTAATACCTGCATCAAGATACACGTACAATCGCTTTCTATCTTCAATTGGTAGCTGTTGTACAAATTGTTGGGGACTATTTTGTGGGCCGCTGTTATCGGTGAAGTAACCGCTATGGCTAAACAGAATATTGAAGTTGTTTAAATAACGTAACCCAATGTTAAAGGCTCCCCATCCTCCCGAAGAAAGACCTCCCAACGCCCAAAATTTGGGATTATCTAAGGTGCGGTATTGTGACTTGACAACTTGTACTAATTCTGAGCCAATTAAAGTACCAATTTTGCCATTATTCCCATCAAAATAATCAGGGTCATACAAAGGACTAGAACCCCGGTTATCATTACCGTCAGGTGTAATTACAATCGATGGCGGCAATTTTCCACTTTTATATAGTTCGTGTAGTACGTCTAATAATGCATATTTATCAACGTAAGCACGGGCATCATCATGCCCACCATGTAGTAAGAATATCACCGGATAGCGCTTTTGGTGATTTTTGTAATAACCAGGGGGCAAAATTACGCCGTATTGTCGGGCTGTGCCCATAGCTTGCGAATTGAAGGTTTCTAACTTAAATTTTAACCCAGTATCTGCTTGTTCTGGCGGTGGATCTAGTTGGGGCGCACCTAATATAAATACATAGTAGTAACCGGCAGTCGTTAAGATAGCGATCGCTCCTACTATGCTAATAATAATTTTATAATTTTTCATATTTATTAAAATTTACAATAAATTTAGTTAATTTTATTGTAGTTATTAGGCATATTTTTTGAAATTAACCTCCAAAAGTTATTTTTACCTAAAAAATAGTAAGTAATCCCCACTTCCCAGTTCCTTTTACTAATTTTGATTATTTTTCGGCTGATCAAAGCCTAAATTATCAGAGGCGTGTGCTATCTCACTTAACCGAAATTGCTCACCGACAAATGTCAAAGAATCTGCTAAGTGTTTGCGCCAGTATTGCCAAGTGTGGCTACCAGGAAACTGACGAGATATATGATAAATTTGAAGTTGGCTGAGTACTTTTGTAAACTCTCTAGCATCGTCAAGTTCCTCAATATCTGATGTCCCTACATCCAAGTATACTCGCAGTCTTTTTTTCGCTGATAAAGGAATATTTTTAATATAAGTTATTGGGCTATTTTGAGGGCCGCTACTATCCTTAAAGTAACCACTATGACTAAATAAAATTGAGAAATTCTGCAAGTTATGCAATCCTACATTGAGTGCGCCCCAACCACCAGAAGATAATCCCCCCATTGCCCAAAAATCTGGATTAGGTAGTGTACGATAGCGGCTTTGGACTACTCTGACAAGTTCATAGCCAATGGCTGTAGAAACATTACCATTAGGGCCATCGATATATTGGGGGTCACGGTAAGGACTAGAACCGCGTTTGTCGTTACCATCTGGTGTAATAATGATGCTAGGCGGTAATTTGCCTGTTTTATAAAGTTGTTCTACAGTTTTAAGAGCTTGTCCTTTGTTCTGTTGAAACCAATCAGTGGGTTCGCCATGTCCACCGTGGAGGAGAAAGATTACAGGATAGTGTTGTTGTGGGTTTTGTTCATAGCCAGGGGGTAAAGAAACACCATAGGTGCGTTTTGCACTCATCACTTGGCTATCGTAAGTTTCAATTTTGTAGGTTAGGGGAATAGCTAAGGCATTAGCATCAGGTTGTGGCGGTAAAACAGAAGCAATTGTTTGTAAATTCTGCTGTTTTGCTGGTTTTGCTGCTATTCCTTGAGTGTGATTACAGGTGAATAAAGTTAATACTGAAATTAGTAATATAATTTGAGATTGTTTGTAACGCATATCTTAAAATTAAGAATCAACTTAGTGCTTGTCTTCCAAAGTTTATGCAAATGATTTGTCAATTCTGTGTCAAGTTGATGGAAAATTTGCGACTAATTAAGTCAAGATTATTTTTTACTTAGTACTTAAAACTTTGAAAATGCTCAAAAAGCTGCAATTCAATTTCGGTACACTGTTTGGTTTGCTGCTGCTGGTGCTTTCTGTAGGCGCGATCGCTCACGAATTGCGCGAGTACAATTACCATGATATACTCAATTCTCTAGCAGCTATTCCTAAAAGTCGCTTAAGTTGGGCAATTTGGCTGACAGCTTTAGGCTATCTAGTGATGATAGGGTACGACATTTTAGGTTTTAAGTATATCAATCGTTCCCTAGCTTGGAATAAGATTGCCTTCACTAACTTTATTAGTTCTGTTTTTAGCAACACAATAGGTTTTGCTTTACTTACTGGCAGTGCAATTCGCTATCGATTTTACACTCGTTGGGGAGTATCGGTGCTATCCGTCGCTCAAATAATTGCCTTTGCTAATTTTACTTTTTGGCTGGGAATGTTCGCCGTCGCTGGATTAATTTTTGTTACCAAACCTTTGACAATTCCCTCCCAACTACATTTACCTTTTGCCACTGTACGTCCCATCGGCGTGATTTTTCTGTTATTAATTGCGGCTTATTTGTTGGGAAGTATTTTGATTAAAAAAATCTTAAATATTCGTGGTCATGAATTTCGTTTTCCTAGTTTGCAAATATCCCTAATTCAAATAGCAGTTTCTAGCCTCGATTGGATTTTAGCAGCAGCAGTTCTTTATGCGGTGCTTCCCATCAATACACCTGTTGACTATCTAGACTTTTTAGGAATGTACTTACTGGCAATGTTTGCAGGTGTTATCAGTAATGTTCCTGGTGGTTTAGGCGTATTTGAAACTGTAATTTTGCTAATTTTATCTCCTCAAGTTTCTGCGGCGGCAATCTTAGGTTCATTATTAGCTTATCGGGCAATATATTACTTCTTACCTTTGCTATTAGCAGCAGGCTTACTAGGATTTTTTGAAGTTAGATTTGCTAGAAGGAATTGAATTTTCCAAATAAAAAATATTCCAAATTTCCTTGTGGGATGGCTGGGGACACCCATCCCATTATTTAGGACGGGCAGGATGCCCACCCCACAAAATGTATAATTTATTTATGGAAAATCCCTAATCAGTAGTTAAATTCCTAAGTTGGATAGCTGGTGCGCTAGCACACCCTACAAATTACTCGTGATAATTTGGCAATTTTTCGCGATCGCCTACCCCCACAGCAGTAAAATTTAAGTTCTCAACCTCAACAATGAAGCTTAAATCTCAAAGTTCCGAGTTCTGAACTCGAAGTTTCATCTTCTGAACTCGAAGTTTCATCTTCTAAACTCGAAGTTTCATCTTCTAAACTCGAAGTTTCATCTTCTAAACTCAAAGTTTCATCTTCTGAAGTGCAATGATGGTGTTGTAAGGACGATCGCTCGACTTAAAATGTAGACTTAAGAGCGATCGCACACCTAAATTTTAGAGAAAATTTCAAAAGTATAACTATTTAAGGCAATTGTACCTTTTGAGATTTTCAACTCACAAGCGATCGTCTAAAATGGAATCCACTCCAACTGGTCTATCCATTCTTCTGCCTCAGTCGTTTCCCAAACTAGCAAAATTTCTTGTGCTAGTTGTCCTATTGGTATTCTCGGACGCACCCAAAATAACCCCCAGATATGTCCACCATTTGTCCAATGCGCTTCTAGATGAGCCGGCATACTAGCGCGGTTGTCTGTTATCAACAGCCGTTGAGATAACTCCAAATAACGTAACACATCTGGGTCTAGAGTTCCTAGTCCTGGTGCATTACTTTCACCCACACGCACAATATCTATAGCAATCCGATTTGATTTCTGAATCACTCGTAGAGGTAAGGGACTGGGGACTGGGGACTGGGGACTGGGAAGAAGGAATAAAGGTGTACTAAGTTTTGTTCAAAAATCAAATATGAGTCCTATATAGCCACGTCAAGGCGAAGAACAGCTACTTTTAGGCGCGGTGACAAATTTTCATCAAGCAAAAAACGAACTTTCACAAAGCACTTGCTTGTTGATCCAGTTTTTGAGCTTTTAAGGTTCTCAGGCGTTGTACCAAGGGTGAAGGATGAGCAAGCGAATCTTGATAACGCTGCTCACGCCATGTTGCTAAACGTGACAGATAAACGTTAATCTGGTCACGATTATGCAGATAGTAAGTAATAGTAGCGTGAATTTGCTCCAAACTCAAACTAGGTAGATTGGCTGCAATCTCTTCGGGTGTATATCCTTCCAAGTAATAATCAAGTACATTGTCAATGCCAATGCGATGTCCTTTTACACGAATATCATCAGGTGATAAAAAATCAAAATAATCTTCTAATTGCATTGAATAACCTGAAATATAGTTTAAGAGGATGTTTGAAAAGTCCTTAACTATGTATCAAATGAGTTTAGATCCCCCTAAATCCCCCTTAAAAAGGGGGACTTTAATTCTTGTTCCCCCCTTAAAAAGGGGGGTTAGGGGGGATCTGAATGTACTTAAGATAACAGCCAAATACTTTTCAAACACCCTCTAATGTTATGTTATCTTGCCTTACACCTTGAATGCCGGTGTTGTAAGGGCGATCGCTCGATTTAAAATGTAGACTTAAGAGCGATCGCACACCAAAAGCCTAATTATGATAGCCTCCCCCGGACAAAACTATCTCACCCCTGAAGAATACCTGCAAATAGAAGAACAAAACACTGTCAAACATGAATATATAGACGGCTACATCTACGCAATGGCTGGGGCGCTTGACTCACATGTTACCATTGCTCTTAACCTTGCAGTTCTCCTCCGTAATCATGTACGCGGTTCTGGTTGCCGTGTTTACATGGCCGATATGAAAGCACGCATCGAATCTCTAAATCGCTTTTACTATCCCGATGTTATGGTTACATGTGATGAACGAGACAAACAGACCCCAGCTTATAAACGATTTCCCTGTTTAATTGTCGAAGTTTTATCTGATTCTACCGAAGCTTTTGACAGGGGCGACAAATTCGCCGATTATCAAGCACTGTCAAGTCTCCAAGAATATGTTTTAATTAATACTAAACGTCAGCGAGTCGAGTGTTTTCGCCGCAATGAGCAAGGATTGTGGGTTCTACAATCATATACATCAGACAATCAATCATTTCGACTCAACAGTGTGGATTTTGAAGAAACTATGACATCACTTTATGAAGATGTCGTTTTTGAATAATTCTCAAAAAAATTCCAAATTAGTTGCGTCAACTTTGCTGACAGTTGCATAAATTTTGAACTTACACCTTATAAATATTCAGAGATGCAATTCAATTCTTAATTTTTCTGTATTTGCTACATGATTAATTGTATATAGCCTTTCCTAAGCAACTGAGGTATCACGATTACCTCACCCCAATAAAGCTGTGCTTTATCTCCCCTCTCCTTACCAAGGAGAGGGGTTGGGGGTGAGGTTATTAGATATACTTGGCGCTTACTGGGAAATGCTATATTGAATTGAAAAAAGACTTATTGGATTGTATGACTAATAACTTAATTTACTTAAGGAAATAAATGAATATGAATTTGTCTTTAAAAAGCCGCCGTCGATTTATGCAATTGATGGGGATGAGTTCAACCGCAATCATCCTCAGTGATTTATTCCCAAATCAACACTCAGTAGCGGTAGCAGCATCATCTGCATGGGTAGCGCGTCATGGGTTGACTTCGGCACAATATCAAAGTGAATTTAACAAATACACTGCCCAGGGTTTTCGTCCAGTGCAGGTGAGTGGTTACGCTGTAGGTAATCAAGACCGCTATGCTGTACTTTTTGAAAAAACCGCCAATGCACCTGCATGGGTAGCGCGTCATGGGTTGACTTCGGCACAATATCAAAGTGAATTTAACAAATACACTGCCCAAGGTTATCGTCCGGTGCAGGTGAGTGGCTACGGGGTGGGAAATCAAGATTTTTATGCTGTCATCTTTGAAAAATCAGCTAATGCACCAGCTTGGGTGGCGCGTCATGGGTTAACTTCGGCTCAATATCAAAGCGAATTTAACAAATACACTGCCCAAGGTTATCGTCCTGTGGATGTTAGCGGCTACACTGTGGAAAATCAAGATTTTTATGCTGTCATCTTTGAAAAAACTGCGAATGCACCAGCTTGGGTAGGGCGTCACAGGATGACTTCGGCAGAATATCAAAGCGAATTTAACAAATTCACTGCCCAAGGTTTTCGCTTAATTAAAGTTAGTGGCTACAGTCTCAACGGTCAAGATAGATATGCCGCACTCTGGGAAAAATCCGGTAGTGGGGCTTGGGTAGCGCGTCATGGTATGAGTTCCCAAGCATATCAAGACGAATTTGAACGTTACTTTTATCAAGGCTATCGTCCTGTATGGGTGAATGGTTACACCGTCAATGGTTCAGACAGATATGCAGCCATCTGGGAAAGTCAAAACGGCTATAAGTCTTCAGAATTGCAAGCTATTGATCAAACTGTGGCGCAGTTTATGCAAGATTATGATGTTCCTGGTCTTTCTTTGGCTATTGCTAAAGATGGACGCTTAGTGTTAGCTAAAACCTACGGCTTGGCTGATAAATCGGCGGGTGAAAGAGTCGCACCTCGTCACCGTTTCCGCATTGCCAGTGTATCCAAACCTATTACCGCGATCGCAATTATGAAACTGGTGGAGCAAGGTAAGCTAAAGTTAAGCGATCGCATTTTCGCTCAAGGTGGGATTTTAGGCACTACCTACGGCACAACCCCCTATAAACCCAATGTCGATCAAATCACTGTGGAACATTTACTTAACCATTTAGGTGGTGGTTGGTCTAACAGTAGCAATGACCCGATGTTTTCTAATCCTTCAATGAATCATACCCAATTAATCAGTTGGGTATTAGATAACCGTCCCTTAGATAACGCACCGGGAACTAAATATGCTTACTCTAATTTCGGTTTCTGTGTTTTGGGGCGAGTAATTGAAAAGGTGACAGGACAAACCTACGAAAATTACGTAAAAACTAATATCCTCAAACCATCCGGTGTCACCAATATGGAAATTAGTGGCGACACCCTAGCCGAGAAAAAAGCCAACGAAGTTACCTATTACGGTCAAGGTGGCGAAGGCCCCTACGGTATGAAAGTAGCACGCATGGATGCTCACGGCGGTTGGATTGCCAAACCGATTGATTTAGTGCGTTTGTCCGTGCGGGTAGATGGCTTAAATCCCAAACCTGATATTCTTGGTGCTAGTGCGATCGCAACTATGTATCAAGGCTCAAGTGTTAACTCTGGTTACGCCAAGGGATGGGCTGTAAACTTAGCTAATAACCATTGGCACAACGGCAGCTTACCAGGAGAACAAGCATTTCTTGTCAATACTAGTGATGGTTTTTCTTGGGCAGTGTTAGTTAACACCCGCAGCCCAAAATCAGACTTCAGTGGCGACCTCGACCAACTCATGTGGAAAATTAGAAGCAAAGTCACCAATTGGCCATCCTTTGATTTGTTTTAGAAAACATCTCCCACAAACCAATTTGAGCTATTCTTTGATTTCCAGTTTGGGGATTTACAGACGAGTACTGACACTTTTGCCGAAAATACTACATATTTGTCAATTTAAGTATTACGTAATTTAGGACTTACGCGCATTGTCATATATTTAGGACAAAAATCGTCCAAAGTCAAGAGTCAAAAGTCCAAAAACCTTGACTTTTTACCCTTGACTATTGACTCAGTACTGCCATCGCAGAAAATATGTGTGCCAGTTGCGTACAGCGATCGCTTCCTAATAGCGTGAGTATAATTAGCAAGATATCCTCAACTGACTCAGCCGGGAGTACACTAATTCTTACCCTTGCTACTTAGTAGCAGTATATGAAATCAGATACAATACGCAAAAAATCACCCATGATTTCATGTCCGCTTGATTGCTTATGACACTCGAAGAACCCCACCCCACCAAAGCTATGCTTTGCATCCCTGCCCCTAATCCCCAGAGGGGGCCCCGAGTTCCCCGTTGACTCTTAGGGGTTGGGGGTGGGGTTTAACGACTGTGGGAAACATAACTAATTACCCGGACATGATATGAAACCTCAATTTCAGATTTTTTGTGTCAACTGATTCTGATAAATTAGTAAACTAAATATCTATTAATGCTTTCAAAGCTTCCTAATCCGGCGCGGGTGTTGATCAAAGCAAGCACATTGATTAAATAAAAGTTATGGCGCTCATAGTTCAAAAATACGGTGGTACATCTGTCGGTTCAGTCGAACGCATACAAGCTGTCGCACAGCGTGTTTATAAAACTGTTAAAGCTGGAAACTCACTAGTTGTAGTGGTTTCTGCAATGGGCAAAACCACCGATGGACTCGTCAAACTCGCTGCGGAAATTTCTCCAAACCCTAACCGCCGAGAAATGGATATGCTGCTTTCCACTGGTGAACAAGTCACCATTGCTTTACTCAGCATGGCATTACAAGAACTCGGACAACCAGCAATTTCTATGACTGGCGCTCAAGTTGGAATTGTTACCGAAGCAGAACACACCCGCGCTCGAATTTTAGATATTAAAACCAATCGCCTCAGCCGCCATATCGAAAATGGGAAAGTTGTTGTGGTTGCTGGTTTTCAAGGCATATCCAGCGTCGGAGAAATGGAAATCACCACTCTCGGACGTGGTGGTTCTGATACCTCAGCAGTGGCTTTGGCAGCGGCTTTAAAAGCGAGTTTTTGTGAAATATATACAGACGTGCCAGGGATTTTAACTACAGACCCGCGTCTAGTTCCCGAAGCCCAGTTGATGGATGCAATTACCTGCGATGAAATGCTGGAATTAGCCAGCTTAGGGGCGAAAGTGCTGCATCCCCGCGCTGTAGAAATTGCTCGTAACTATGGTGTACCCCTAGTAGTCAGGTCTAGCTGGACAGATGACCCAGGTACCTGGGTGACATCAGCCAAAGTCCAAGAGCGATCGCTAATTAATTTAGAAATTGCCCGTCCGGTTGATCATGTAGAATTTGACACAGACCAGGCAAAGGTTGCTTTATTACGCGTACCAGATAAACCAGGTGTGGCAGCCAAATTATTTGGCGAAATTGCCCGGCAAAATGTAGACGTGGATTTGATTATTCAGTCAATTCATGAAGGTAATAGTAATGACATTGCTTTTACCGTGTCAACACCAATATTAAAGCGGGCAGAAGCAGTGGCAGCCGCCATCGCCCCAGCACTCAGAAGCCAATCTAACCCCAAATCTGAAGAAGCAGAGGTGATGGTAGAACGAAATATTGCCAAAGTCAGCATTGTTGGTGCAGGCATGATAGGCCGTCCTGGCGTTGCTGCCAAGATGTTCGCCACCCTAGCACAAGCAAAAGTGAACATCGAGATGATTTCTACCAGCGAAGTCAAAGTCAGTTGCGTAGTAGATGCAGCAGACTGCGATCGCGCCGTGACTGCACTTCGCACTGCCTTTGAGATCGAAACAGGGGAGCTATTGAGCAGGGGAGCTATTGAGCTATTGAGCAGGGGAGCAGGGGAAGCAGGGGAAGCAAGGGGAGAAAAATTAATTCTCTTATCCCCCTCATCTCCCTCATCCCCCTCATCCCCCTCATCTCCCTCATCCCCCTCATCCCCCTCATCTCCCCTAGTCCGTGGCATTGCCCTAGACATTAACCAAGCACGTCTTGCTATCCGCCAAGTACCAGATCGGCCAGGAATGGCGGCGCAGCTGTTTGGATTATTGGCACAACATAACATCAGCGTTGACATGATTATCCAATCTCAGCGCTGTCGGGTAATTGATAATGTTCCCAGACGGGATATTGCCTTTACAGTCTGCCAAATGGATGGGGAAACTACACAAAAAATCCTCACCCAAGTGGCAGCAGAATTAGGATGGGGTGAAGTTGTGCTAGACTGTGCGATCGCTAAGGTGAGTATTGTTGGTGCAGGCATGGTAGGACAGCCAGGTGTTGCCGCAAAAATGTTTGAAGCGCTAGCTCAACACCAAATCAATATTCAAATGATTGCTACCTCAGAAATTAAAATAAGCTGTGTAGTCGTACAAGAGCAAGGTGTTAAGGCTTTGCAAGTCATTCATGCTGCCTTTGGGCTTGCTGGTAGCGAGAAATTCGTAGTAAGAGCGTAGTTTAACTTTCAACAAACAAAAGTGCGTAAGTCCTAGCTAATAGGACTTACGCAAACCTACACCGAACTTTAGGCAATTCATAAATTGCCACTACATGAAAATAAAGGTTTTGGCTATTGCTTAGGTAAGTCTTTTGAGCCAATTTTGAATTGATTTGTCTCCCCATCCCCCTCATCTCCCCATCCCCCTCATCTCCCCATCCCCCTCATCTCCCCATCCCCCTCATCTCCCTATCTGTTATTTTGATGCCAGTCTTCAATCATTGCCACTATTTCTGAAATCCGACGCTCCCCATACCAGACTAAATCCAGTTTTGTGAGATGATCATAATTAATAAAATTTTTTCCTTCGGCTAGGCTATGGGATTTGTGTTCTTCCAATGATGCTATTAAATCCTGGTAGATGATACTTTCATCAAACTGAGGATCTGTTTGTTCATCATTCATGATTGCCGTTGCTCGTTCTTGTGGCAACCCTTGGAGAACGCTAAAAATAAATCTTGTAGGGAAGTCTACATCTTGAAGTGCAGGATGACGCTTTACCAAACCAGCTAGCAGTACTCCCAGATAAGCAGCTGCTTGAGAATTACTCAGTAACCGTACTTTTTGGGACGCAATCAAGGTTAAATTTGTAAAAAATGCACATCCTAACTGTTTTTCGATGGCGATAATTGGATCTTTGACTGGGAGAGATTGCAACTGTGCTTCCAACAATTTCTGATGTTTCAGTGGTAGTTGGTTGAGTAAAGTTTGCTTAGCGCGATCGCTGATAATCATGTTGCCATCTATGCCCAAGCTGAAATCTTTGCCTGGTTCCAAACCCGTATTCACTAGAATGCGAAAAACATTATTTTGCGATTTATCCTGTATTTCTTGATACTTTGATTCACCAAAAAAAGTTGCAAAAAACCAATGGTGACTATCAGAATCACATTCAAGCATGACCTCTTTAAGTATCAAATCTGTTAACTTTTTTTCCCCTATAATTTTTTGCCACCGTACAATCAAAGTATTAATAGCAGCTCGATCACGCCGACGGAGTGCCTTGAGCAATTGACGCTTCGCCGTATTCGCTTGGTCTCTGTCTCGTCTAAATAAGTTGATTTTCAATCTACTATTTTGGGGTTGAAGTTTTGAATGAATGAGATTACAATCCTTTTACCGCATCTGTTACTTAAGTATCATGGGTGAAATTACTGAAATAACCTCAATTTTCTACATTTTTTAAATATAGATATTTTAAGATTTAACAATTATACGATGATTATTTGCAAACAAAACAAAAGCCTTATAAAAATTAGTTTAGGAAAACACTAAACACGTAAGATATTTGCTTCAAAATCAGCAAACAAAGAATTTTAAATCTAAAAATTCATTTCATTTGTACTATTTTTTTTAACTGAAGAAAGTCCACTAGAAACAGTCTTTGGCAGATATCAAGTAATTAGCCTGATATGATCCTCCGACTAGCGCGAGTACGCGCCAGCAAAATATGAAACAAGCACATTTTTACGATATTTATAAAAGCCCCACTGTATAAGGGTTTTAAAATGTGCTTGTTAAGAGTTTTATGGAGTCATGAATTCTGAAAGTCAGTTAACAAAAATGATTTTATAAATTGACTGCTATTTCTAGCATAACTATTAACAGTATTGAAAACAGTGGGGCTGATTATACATCTATGTCATGTTTTTTCAATGCGTAAATCCTACAGTATTGATTACCTTTTTCATGATGATTTGTAAAGTAAGAAAAGTAGGAAAAGTAATAAAAAATTAAGGTGTAATTTATTGAAAAATATTCAGTAATTTTACTAATTAAACATACCCATAATTGCAAACAAATAAATCTTAGTCACCAGCATGAGGGGATAAACTCTATTTCTCACTCAAAACTCAACTATCCCAATTGCATCATTAGCTTGTTTTTGCAACAGTCTAACTCTCTGTTTACTCTTCAAATTAGCCAAAAAAAAGAGTCAGTTTGACTAGTAATTAAGTAGTATCCATAGCTGATAGGACTTACGCAAGTGTCATATATTTTACTTAAGAGACATCCTCTGAGGAACAGTGTCTAGTGTCCGCCTGTCCTATCCTGGAGATAGGTAATACTGTTGTGGGTGAGACTGTGTTTTTCAGCGTTGTGATACCGACTTATAATCGCCAGCCAATTTTAGAAAAGTGCCTCCGAGCCTTGGAAGTGCAAGAATTAGGCGTATCAAGTGTAATTACTGGTTATGAGATTGTCTTGGTAGATGATGGTTCTACTGATGGCACATTAGAGTGGTTAGCAGCACACAAAGATGAGTTTCCCCATGTGCGTCCTTTTCAGCAAGATCATGCTGGCCCATCTGCGGCGCGAAATTTGGGTGTAAAAGAGGCAGTAGGAGACATGATTATTTTTATTGATAGCGATTTAGTAGTGCTGAAAAATTTCTTGCAAGCTCATGCAGATGCACTTGTGCAAGGAAAAGAGCAATTAGGCAGCGATCGCTTTTTTACTTATGGTGCAGTTATTAATACTTGTAATTTCAATAATCCTACAGATGAAGCCTATAAGCTGACAGATTTTTCTGCGGCTTTTTTTGCCACAGGAAACGTAGCCATTCCCAAACATTGGTTAGAGAAAGCTGGACTGTTTGATATGAGCTTTCAACTCTACGGTTGGGAAGATTTAGAATTAGGCGTGAGGCTGAAAAAGCTAGGTTTAAAACTGATTAAATGTCCAGCCGCAGTTGGTTATCACTGGCATCCACCATTTAAATTAGAACAAATTCCCAGCTTGATAGAAAAAGAAATTCAACGCGGGCGTATGGGAGTTTTGTTTTATCAAAAGCATCCTACATGGGAAGTGCGAATGATGATTCAGATGACTTGGTTACATCGCTTACTTTGGGGAATTCTTTCACTCAATGGCACACTAAACGAGAAAACAATGTCGCCATTCTTACAATGGCTAATTAATTCAGGTAGACCCCAGTTAGCTTTAGAAATAGCCCGAATTTTCCTCAATTGGTACAACGTCAAAGGCGTATATGAAGCCTATGCTCAATTGCAAGGGGAATAGGGAATGGGGATTTTTTCACCACTCACTCCTCCCTACTCACTACTGCCCATTACCAAGGATGAATGTGCTATCCTAGTAAAGTTAACTAAATTCCGCACATCCAGGAATTCGGGTGTTTCCTGTTTTGGGAAATACGCCTGGGTGGAGGTTTAACCCGAATAGGAGTTAAAAACACATGCCAGTCGTTTCATTGGCTCAAATGATGGAGTCGGGGGTTCACTTTGGGCATCAAACCCGCCGTTGGAACCCGAAAATGTCTCCTTATATTTACACCTCGCGCAATGGTGTACATATCATCGACTTGGTGCAGACTGCCCAGTTGATGGAAGATGCTTATAGCTACATGAGAACCCAAGCAGAGCAAGGGAAGAAATTCCTCTTCGTCGGCACAAAGCGGCAAGCAGCAGGAATTATCGCTCAAGAAGCCGCTCGTTGTGGTTCTCACTACATCAACCAACGTTGGTTGGGCGGAATGCTCACCAACTGGGCCACCATCAAAACTAGAGCAGATCGCCTTAAAGATTTAGAACGCCGTGAAGAAACTGGCGCTCTGGATTTATTGCCGAAAAAAGAAGCCTCCATGCTGCGGCGGGAGATGACGAAGCTTCAGAAATACCTCGGTGGCATTAAAACAATGCGGAAAGTTCCCGATGTCGTGGTAATTGTAGACCAACGCCGGGAGTACAACGCAGTTCAAGAATGTCAAAAACTGGGAATTCCCATTGTGTCCATGCTGGATACAAACTGTGACCCAGATGTAGTAGATATTCCCATACCAGCCAATGACGACGCCATCAGGTCGATCAAGCTGATAGTTGGCAAGTTGGCAGACGCTATTTACGAAGGTCGTCACGGTCAACTTGATGCAGAAGAAGATTACGAAGATTACGAGGGTACTGAGGAAGAGTACGACTATGATGAAAGCGAGTATAGTGACTCGGTGATTCCCGAGGACGAAGACGAAGAAGAATAAGGATGATGAAGTAAGCTGTTACACATAAAGATTGCATATCTAATTGTGTTGACTGATGACAGCTGACAGATGACTGTCATCTGTCATCGTCGTTGACGAGTGATTATGCAATTTAGATGTACTTGAGCTTATGAAGACTAAAGGCTGAAATTTCATCCTTTTGTATATCATGTCCGCCTAATCACTTACGATATGTCAGCAGTGAGTGAAACGAAGTGAAGCAATCACTGCTGACTTCGGGATTGCTTCACTTCGTACCCTTCTCCCAAAGGGAGACGCTACGCGAACGGTTTCTCCGAAGGAGTACGCAATTGACTTCTGTTTAACCGGACATGATATGACTTCATACTTCACATATCATCCTTGTGAGTAAGATAGAAATACTCAACACCCGTGAGTAATTACAACTCGAGGTCAAGTTAGGAATTAAGGCAACATGGCGGAAATATCTGCAAAACTCGTCCAAGAGCTACGCCAAAAAACTGGTGCCGGCATACTGGACTGCAAAAAAGCGCTGAAAGAAACTGATGGCGACATCGAACAAGCCATAGACTGGCTACGAAAAAAGAACTTGGTTTCAGCGGGTAAAAAAAGCGATCGCATTGCGGCAGAAGGTCTAGTAGACACCTACATTCAGCCCGATGGTCGGGTGGGTGTACTAATAGAAGTCAACTGCCAAACCGATTTTGTTGCCCGTAACGAAGCTTTTAAAGCTTTAGTTAAAAACCTAGCTAAGCAAGCAGCCACTACTGATACTGTTGAGTCTTTGTTAGCTCAACCATATATTGAGAATGAAAGCTTGACCGTAGAAGAGTTCATCAAGCAAAGCATCGCCAGTCTGGGTGAAAATATCCAGCTACGTCGCTTTGTGAATTTTTCACTAGCAGAAGGCACACCAGGTGTAGTAGACAGCTACATTCACACTGGTGGTCGAGTTGGTGTGTTAGTCGAGGCGAACTCTCAAACCGAGTCGGCGGCTGCTAATGAAGAGTTCCAAAACTTGGCTCGAAATGCCGCCATGCAAGTTGCAGCTTGTCCCAATGTCGAGTATGTCAGCGTAGACCAAATCCCAGACGAAGTTGTCCAAAGAGAAAAAGACATTGAAATGGGGCGGGATGATTTGGGGAACAAGCCACAGAACATCAAAGAAAAGATAGTTCAAGGGCGGATTGAAAAACGCTTGAAAGAATTGACTTTGCTGGATCAGCCCTACATTCGCGATCAAAGTATTTCCGTGGAAGACTTGGTAAAACAAGTCAAGGCTAAAGTCGGTGAAGACATCCAAGTGCAGCGCTTTGTTCGCTATGTGCTGGGTGAGGGCATTGAAAAGCAAGAAAGTAACTTTGCTGATGAAGTTGCCGCACAAATCGGTAGCAAGTAAATTTAGTCATTAGTCAATGGTCATTAGTCATCAGTCAATAGTCAATGGTCATTAAAACTAAGGACAAATGACTAATGACTCTTTCTAAGACAGGTCAGTTAAACTATACTGACCTGTATTTTATTAATTTTCAGGAGATGCTTGGTGATGAATCGTCTTGAGTTATTAATATAAACTTTAAAATCTCAAATTCTGAGGATAATTATTTTAAAATAAATGGGTACATTTGTACCACATTGAGGTTCAGGTGGTCAATCAAGAGAAGATATGGCAAGAGCAATTGAGCAAATTGAGCGGGATATTGCAGCAGTGCAAGAAGCGATAGGAGCGATCGCAAAAGAACTCCATAGCGCTTATGCCAGTTATCTAACCCATGCCGGGCAAGCTTTAAAGAAGCAGTTGATTCTGGCGACTTACCACCTGTGTACCCAAGGGTATCCTGAAAACTTTTTGAGTTTGTCATTAAATCAGCGGCAACAATTGCAACAAGGCATCCGCAAATTGGGTCAAAAGGCAGCTGAGCAATTGCTGACTTATATTCAAAGTGAGCAAGTAAAGCAAGTAGAAGAAGTAGAAGAAGTAGAGAAGGTAGAACAAGTAGAACAGCTACTTCCCGATGAGGAAATAAGCAGCTGGGAACAAGAAGAGAATTTAGAATCAAATTTACCCAATCTCCCCAAACCTACACAAAGCGGCACTCCAGGGATTTACACCCCACCCCTGCCCTACCTAACTTCTCCTGACCCATCTAACCCGATAGAATTGGCAAAATGGCAACAGAGCCTGGAGTATTTAACACAGCATACGCTAAAAAAAGTTTCCCATGAGGCTAATGTTGTATTACAAAAAGCTGGTATTTTACCTAAAAAATTACCAGAACCCATTTTAGAAGCGGCTGCGGCTGCATCAGAAGCATCTGCCGAAGTGATGCCGGGGCCACCTAACCTTTTAAACTTGGTAATTGAAATTGAAAATGAGCAGGATGCAGAAAACAGTGGACTGACACAGATTATGGCTATTAACCTGCGACTGGGGGAAATAGAATTTGCCGACTCGACGCTTTCGTCTGCCCGTAAGCAAATTCGTAATATTTTAGCTAAGCTAAACAAGCTAGGACGAGAGTATCAAAAAAAGCAACGGGAACGCTCAGTTGCGGAAGCAGAAGCTGTATGGCGTGCCAGTTGGTATGAAGATTAGTCAAGAGTCAAGAGTCCAGAGTCAAAAGTAATGACTATCGACTATTGAACGGCAGTTGCAACAAGAGCGGCTCGCCGGACGCCAGTCGCCTCAAGTCGGGAAACCCGCCCACGGCGCTGGCTCCCCAACGCACTCCCTCCTCTTGACCATTGACTAATGACTATTGACAATTGACCAATGACTAATGACACACCAGATTGGATACGATTGCACAAAGCCTTAGCAATAGAGGCGGAACATGGCTTTAGAGATTTGGTGGGCAAACAGTACCGCTTCAGTGAATTTCTGAGCCTGACTTTTGGCAAGTTTCCTACAGCTTTACCCTCTATTGAACGCCGCCACTGGCAAGAACTAGCAGTGAAATTTGCTAGCTATCCCAATCTGGGGACGGAAGACAGACAACATTTAGTAGCAGAAACTCGCAGGTATCTGTTTGAGTTGCAAAAACAGCAGGAAGAGCCAGGGGAGCAGGGGAGAGGTTATGAATCGAAAGTTTACCAAAATCCTAAGTCTCCAATTGTTGTTGAAGTCAGTCGCAGGCTGGCTCCGAAAATTGACCAAAAACTCAGCGACTTACCTGAAATAGGTATTAGAAAAGCTGACAAATTGGTGGCTCTGGGTTTGTATACTGTGCGTGACCTACTTTTTTACTATCCTCGTGACCACATTGACTATGCGCGTCAAGTGAATATCCGCGAGTTACAAGCGGGTGAGACTGTGACAATTGTGGCGACGGTGAAGCGTTGCAATTGCTTTACTAGCCCCAAGAATAAGAAATTATCGATTTTAGAACTGGTAGTAAAAGATAATACAGGTCAAATCAAAATTAATCGCTTTTCTGCTGGGACGCGTTTTACTAGTCGCGCTTGGCAAGAAAGTTTAAAACGCCGCTATCCAGTGGGTAGTGTTGTGGCGGCCTGTGGGTTGGTCAAAGGTAGTAAATATGGCTTGACGCTGGATAACCCAGAACTGGAAGTTTTGGCAAATCCGGGAGATACCATTGAATCGCTAAGTATCGGGCGGGTAGTGCCAATTTATGCTCTAACTGAGGGAGTGATGGCAAGTATGGTACGACAGGCGGTAATTGCCGCTTTGCCAGCTGCGGTTCAGATCAAAGACCCTCTACCCAGTGGTTTGCGAGAGAAGTATGGTTTGATGGAATTGAAGGATGCGATCGCTAATATCCACTTTCCCACCGATAGCGCCACCTTACAAGTTGCCCGTCGCCGCCTGGTATTTGATGAATTTTTCTACCTGCAACTCGGTTTACTACAACGTCAGCAGCAAGCAAAAGCTATCCAAACCAGTGCGATTCTTGCCCCCAAAGGTCAGTTAATTGAGAAATTCTACGACTTGCTGCCTTTTCAACTGACTGGGGCGCAGCAACGAGTCCTTAACGATATTCTCAACGACTTGCAAAAACCTGCACCGATGAATCGTCTGGTACAGGGCGATGTTGGTTCTGGTAAAACTGTGGTTGCTGTAATTGCCATCCTTGCAGCAATTCAATCTGGCTACCAAGCTGCACTAATGGCTCCCACGGAAGTTTTAGCAGAACAGCATTATCGCAAGTTAGTTGGCTGGTTTAATCTGCTGCATTTACCAGTGGAATTACTGACGGGTTCTACTAAAGCTGCGAAAAGGCGACAAATCCATTCTCAACTGGAAACTGGTGAATTACCTTTGTTGGTGGGAACTCACGCCTTGATTCAAGACCCTGTAAATTTCCAAAAATTGGGGTTGGCGGTGATTGATGAACAGCATCGTTTTGGGGTCAAACAGCGGGCGTTGTTACAACAAAAGGGTGAACAACCCCATGTGTTAACTATGACAGCTACGCCAATTCCTCGGACATTAGCACTTACGATACATGGGGATTTGGATGTCAGCCAAATTGATGAGTTACCACCAGGGCGGCAAAAGATTCAAACCACTTTGTTGACAGGTCAGCAACGCACCCATGCTTACGATTTGATGCGCCGGGAGATTGTCCAAGGAAGACAAGTTTATGTGGTGTTGCCGTTGGTGGAAGAATCAGAGAAACTGGATTTGCGATCGGCTGTGGATGAGCATCAAAAGCTACAAGAAAGTGTTTTTCCCGACTTTCAAGTGGGGCTGTTGCACGGTCGCATGAGTTCGGCTGAGAAAGATGAAGCAATTACTAAATTCCGAGATAACGAGACAAAAATTCTAGTTTCTACCACTGTGATTGAAGTTGGTGTTGATGTGCCTAATGCAACGGTAATGCTCATTGAAAATGCAGAGCGTTTTGGTTTATCGCAGCTGCATCAATTGCGGGGGCGTGTTGGTCGTGGCGCGGCTCAGTCTTACTGTTTATTAATGAGCAGTTCCAGAAGTCCTGATGCTCAACAACGGCTGAAGGTGTTGGAACAGTCCCAGGATGGCTTTTTTATCTCGGAAATGGATATGCGGTTTCGCGGCCCTGGAGAAGTGCTAGGAACTCGTCAATCGGGTGTGCCAGATTTTACCTTAGCAAGTTTGGTGGAAGATGACGAAGTTTTGCTGTTGGCGCGGCAAGCAGCAGAGAAAGTGATAGAAATAGATGCAACTCTAGAGCGTTGGTATTTGATGAAAGCAGAGTTGAAGTATCGGTATGAGCGGTTGATGGGTGGAGCGATTTTGACTTGATTGAAGGTTAATTTTTTCTACTCAAGACTTATAGTTAGATAATCTATAGCAATCCTATTGCTTCAGATATCCGACTTTTTAAATATGTTGAGGATCTTGTTTCTCAATCATTCAAAATCAGCGAAAAATTTACATCATAACCTTCTGATGATAAGTATATTCAATTTATTAACTAAAAATTGTAATTAATTATTAATTAATAGAAGAATCAGAATCTTGTCCTTGAGTAAAAGTTGGTAAATTATCTATTAGTAAATCACCCGTCATACTACGTAATTCTTCTACACACTCATCAAGGATTTTTAAGGCTTGTTCTTGTTTTGTCAACTTCCCATCTGCAAACGCTTCAGCAACGTTTTGGTTATCTAAATCAGATGAAATAATTCTGCGGCGTACTTTATCAAAATCACTATTATTAATAAAATTTATCAACAACTGCTCTAAACAGATTATTCTTTTAGAGAGCCTATTTTTAAGATGAATTAAATTAGAATTTGATAGAGCTTTCAAAAACTTTTTATCACATGTCAATAAATAAAAATTAGGCTCACCTCTTGTTGCAGCAACAATCAGAGCTTCTCCAGCATCAATTTTTTCTATTGCAATTAAGGATTGGTATTCCGATTGGTCAATTAACGTATCATCAATTTTTCGACAACTACTTGCAATCCGCTTAGCTCGTTTTATGCTTTCTTGTTTATATTTTCTACGCAGCTTAGCGTTACCAGTAATATAATCTGAAGCAGTAGGTAGAACCCTGATATCTTTTTGACTACCAATTATATCCCAAAAGAGATTATATGATGCTAGTTCTATGATGATATCATTATCAACAAAATAAACTAACAAAGAGTAACTCCTCACATAAAAATCACACTCCTGTTACCAGTCTAAGATATTCTTCGCTATCTGTGTCCAACTCGTCCCAGTCTAAGTTATCACTAATATAGTTGTTGATTTTTACGCAGGCATTGGCTTGAGGTTCAATTATCTTTAATGCACCCATTCCAATAGCCCAATCTGCTTTTTGCCAAGCATAATTTAATGCTAATACACCAGGATCTACTCTATCTTGATGACCAATTTTACTGACAGCACGTTTAAGCTCTATTGAACTTGGCATTTTCTCCCAAACGTACTGATTATCTTTGCCCAATAGTAACTTTACAGCAAAATTATTAGCTTCATGCTCTTCGTTGTCTTGAATCTCCTCAGTGATATTTTCGTCAACTAGCACTCCATCCTGAACATGACCACAAGTAATATGCCCAAGTTCATGGGCAATTATAAAAACTAAATAAGCAGAATAGGTTCGACCAGAACTAATTACAATTATTGGGCGATTGTTTAAATGGGCTACCATCCCGTCCATTTTAGGTGTGTTTGGAGGGAAGTTAGAAAAGTGTATAACTGGAATCCCACAAGACCAACAAAAGCTAACAAGACTTTCAAGGTCTACCCAAGGATTATTGTTGAGAATTATTTTACGAATTTCGGATGCATCTGCGACAACTCCTTTAAAAGGGGACTTGGTGGCATATGCAGCCATTTCAGCTACCCGTGTTGCCAAGCCTTGAGCAATTAACAGGCGTTGCTCTTCAGTCTTTTGCCTCTTTTTAAACTTAGGACTATTGACCTTTTTAAACTCTATGGCAACGTTAGGGTTGAGTACTGATGACACGTCCAACCCTAAGCGCTTAGAAATATAACCTGCGGCTTCCATCACAGCAACAGGATTTTTTTCCAGTTCACTATTCCACCACTCAGGCAATGCTTTCTCTTGGATGAATTTTTGAGGAAAGCCCATTTTTGACAAACGATCATACAGCGTTGGCATCTCCAGTAGTTGATTCATGCAATTCCTCCGCTGATTATCAAGTTACTCCAAACCTTAATTCGACACAACATTTATATAGTTATATTATTGCTGCTTTTATGAAAGAATTTTTAGGTGTAAAATTTGTTAGTACATAAATACTAACACATTAGTAGAATGCGGGTCAACCGAGGGTTCGATGTAAATCGTCACCAACTGCATAAAGGAAAGAATACAAAAAGGATGATAACAAGGAGAGTAATTATGTATCTGCTTAATCAGCGAATTAGTACAGTCGAGCCTGAATTGCAAGAACGCATTTGTCAGCTATTCCTTATCCAATTGGAAGATTTGGCACAGGCGTTGTTGAATGTCCTCAAGGCGGGGTATATAGTTATTTAGTTAATCCTCTGTCAAATTGCATACCAAGCCCTGAATTGTAAAATAAAGTGATCTACGATCGCACATCATCCCGTTTTTCTTGCAGTCGAATCGCGCGATCGCAATACCCTTTCCTCTTCAAACCAAGGCTACTGATTAGCTTGTAAATATTTTATCTCTGTAAAGGTTGCCAGGAAATCCTGAGATCAGCTTGACATAGCTGGCAAGAGTAGTAAAATTTACACTAACTTCAAATACAATCAAGATCATCAATAGTGTGCTTGTGGATAAGGCCACAAATTATGCATACTATTAGTCAGCATCTATAATTAGATGACGACATTCCGAGTCAGCTTTCTGACTAGGAAGAACCTTGATTGCATATCAATACTAAGTTGTTGCGTTGAGATTTTATGGACAAAAGTCCACAAGATGGCAGTATTATCCTCCTCTAAGCTGGCGAGGCAGTCTCCCAGCGCGGGGGAGACTTTAGGAGGTATCATGCTCACACAGGATATTCGCAACTCGCTCATTGAAGCTACGGATTTAAACCAGCTGAAATGGGATTTAAACCGTTTACAACCTGTAGATGTAGGAGAGTACATCACACAATTGCCTGAACAACAGCGGGCGATCGCATTTCGCCTACTCAACAAAGGTCAGGCAATTGATGTCTTTGAATATCTGCCAACAGAAGTACAAGAAGAATTGATCAATTCTCTGCATGATGTGCAGGTGGTGCAACTTGTAGAGGCAATGAGTCCTGATGAACGGGCAGAATTGTTTGACGAGTTACCCGCAGGGGTGATCAAACGGCTATTGCAACAACTCAGTCCAGAACAAAGGCAAGCAACAGCCACTATTCTCGGCTATCCAGAAGCCACCGCTGGGCGGGTAATGACAACAGAGTATGTACGGTTGCGCGAAGGCTTAACTGTAGGAGAAGCACTCAGTAAAATCCGCCGCCAGGACGAAGATAAGGAAAGTATATACTATGCCTACGTAACAGATGACAACCGTACACTGGTAAGAGTTGTTTCACTGCGTCAGTTGCTTTTTACCTTTCCTGATGTCTTAATCAGAGATATTGCCAGCGATCGCGTGATCAAAGTGCGAACCGAAACTCCCCAAGAAGAAGTCGCCCAAATCATGCAACGCTATGACTTAATCGCTATACCTGTGGTTGACCGAGAAGACCGATTGGTCGGCATTATCACCATTGATGATGTCATGGATATTTTGCAAGAAGAAGCCACAGAAGACATTCAAAAATTAGCCGGCGTCAGCGGTGACGAAGCAGCTTTGTCGCCTCCCCAAGTTACGATTCGCAAGCGCTTACCTTGGTTGTTAGGCATCATGGCTTTGTATATTGGTGCAGCCAGTGCGATCGCCCCTTTCCAATCAGTAATTGCCGCTGTGCCCGTTCTGGCAGTGATTATGCCAATTTTTTCTAACACTGGTGGGACAGTGGGAATTCAGGCATTAACGGTCACAATTCGAGGCTTGGGTGTAGGTGAGGTGACACCCAAAGATACGCTGAAAATTCTCCGCAAAGAATTGTGTGCTGGCTTGGGCACAGCCTTGGCCTTATCAATGACAATGATTGGACTTTCCTTGATTTGGGCACGCCCTCAAGAGCGATGGGTAGCTTTAGTTGCGGGAATGGTAATGGCAACTAACACGATTGTAGCTGTAACTCTCGGTACTTTGCTGCCAATGGCTTTGAAGCGGCTGAAGCTAGATCCGGCTTTAGTTAGCGGGCCGCTAGTGACAACCATGCTAGATACAATTGGGTTCTTAACGTTCCTCAGCCTGATTTCTCTAGCTTTGAAAATTCTGCATTTACCCAGTTAATGTTTGGAAGGGGAAAAAAATCTACAACTTGGTAGGGGACTTCCATTATAAAAAATATCCCAAATTTTCTTGTGGGATGGGTGTCCCCACCCGTCCTTTGTCTGAAGGACAGGATGCCCATCCCACAAGATGGATAGATAATTTATTTCTGGAGTTCCCTTAGCCTAATTCTTCCTTAGGAAACTTGCTCATGTCTCTACCTAGACAAATGATAGCTATTTATGCCTACTAGTACCTGGAATCGTCATCACGTTCTCTCTCTGGCTGACTTTACTGCCGCTGAATACGATACTGTTTTGCAAACGGCTGCCAGTTTTCAGGAAGTGCTATCACGGCGGACAAAGAAAGTACCAACCTTGCAGGGACATGTGGTGGCGAATTTGTTTTTTGAACCATCTACCCGCACTCGCAGTAGTTTTGAACTTGCTGCTAAACGCTTGAGTGCAGATATATTGAATTTCGCCGCAGCTACTTCTTCTATGACAAAAGGAGAAACAATTCTTGACACGGCGAAAACTTATTTGGCTATGGGAACTGATATAATGGTGATTCGGCATCGAGAAGCCGGAGTACCAAATGCGATCGCAGCTGAAATGGATCGTTTAGGTGTAAGAGTTAGCGTCTTGAATGCTGGTGATGGTCAACATGAGCATCCTTCCCAAGCACTGCTAGATTTATTTACCATCTGTACTCTCATTGACCCAGCCCATCCCCGACTGGAACTGTTAAAGGGTAAAAAAATTGCCATCGTTGGGGATATTCTGCATTCTCGTGTAGCGCGATCGAATATTTGGAGTTTAACAGCCAGCGGTGCCCAAGTCCATCTCGCTGCACCACCTACTCTTTTACCCAAGTTATTTGCCCAGTATATCTTTGAGGAGTCAGAAGGAGCGCAAGACCTTACGCCTGTACAAAAGTCAGAAAACACAAATCAGGAGTTTCTTACCTCCTCATCCCCCTCATCTCCCTCATCTCCCCCATCCCCCTCATCCCCCTCATCCCCCACTCCCCACCCCCAAAATCGCCAACTATTTCTACATTGGCAGCTAGAACCCGCCTTACAAGATGCTGATTTCGTCATGACTTTGCGTCTGCAAAAAGAACGCATGGCTGCTCATTTGCTGCCAAGTTTGCGAGAATATCATCACATGTTTGGTATTACACGCACAAAGCTGCAACTGTGCAAGTCTAACGTCAAAGTTTTGCACCCAGGGCCAGTTAACCGTGGTGTTGAAATTAGCTCTGAATTAATGGATGATCCAGAATTTAGTCTCATTCAATCACAAGTTACCAGTGGTGTCGCCGTTCGCATGGCATTGTTGTATTTGTTAGGTAGCGGCAAAACTTCAGGAATTCAAAATTAATAATAGTCAATAGTCAATAGTCAATAGTCAAGCATTTAATTTTAGAAGGAAAATTGGGTGTGGTGAAAATCCCCACCCAAATTTTTTTCAGCCTTGAGTGGGGTTGTAGTCCTTATATATTCAGGACTTACGCAACTGGCACACATATTTTCTGTGATGGCAGTCTTGAGTCAATAGTCAAGGGTAAAAAGTCAAGGTTTTTGGACTTTTGACTCTTGACTTTGGACGATTTTTGTCAAAAATATATGACAATGCGCGTAAGTCCTAATATTCATGAATTGCTTCTACAATTAGCCTGAACCTCATTCAAATGAAAATCACTATGAAAGTCAACAGTCAGTTAAAGATTTTTAAGTTTAAGATTGAAATTTACTTAATCAGCCTCAGATTTATTCTGATAGGTAGATTCTTTTAATCTTCTTACTATAGCTCAGGTAAGAATAGTTAAATGGATCATCAATAGTTAATTCCCCCGCTCGCATGAGGAAATAATTCTGGAATTTGAGACAATGGTATTGTATAAATTTAGTACTTAATACCTTCTGAAATTAGCAGAGGTAAAGAAACTATGAAACCAATATTTCTGACCACAGCAGCTTTACTCAGTACCCTATCTTTGGCTGTTCCTAATTCTGTCAAAGCTGAAAACTCAACCTCAGTCAAGCGCTTGCTAGAAACTAGACAATGTATTGGATGTAATTTAACAGGCGTAAACCTCAAAGGCACTCACCTCATAGGTGTTGATTTGAGGAATGCTAATTTAAAAGGTGCAAATTTAGAAGGTGCAAATTTAGAAGGTGCTGATTTAACAGGTGCTAATTTAACAAATGCTAATTTAACAGAAGCCTTTGCCAGTGGTACTAGCTTCAATAATGCTAACCTGACCAATGCTGATTTAAGCGAAGCTAATTTACATGATGCTCAAGTAGATGGCGCTGTGATGATTGGGACTAATTTAAAGGGTGCTGATGGATTTGATATCAATCTCGGCATCGGAGGCGGAGAATGAGAGTTATGAATTATGAGTTATGAGATAAAAACTCCTAACTCCTCATTTCTAACTCCCAACTCCTAATTGTTAACCTTTATTCACCAGTAATCGATAGCCCATCAACCCATACTTTGGGAGCTACTCCCCCTGGTGTTAACTCCACCTCTTTTTCTACATAAATAATTGAGTTCAACAGTTCCAAGAAATCGCCAGCAATTGTTGCAGACTCAATACTCGTCCTAACACCTTTGTTGATTATCCAACCATCAAAAGGCAGAGAAAAAGAGCCTTGTAAAGATTTCACACCTGCATGAAGAGCATGTAAATCATCTACAAAAATCACATTTTCAGCAGTTTCTAAGCTCAATTCCTGCTCAGGACTTGCCGCTGCGAAAACGTGGAAAAAATTAGGGCTGACGTTGACTTTTGCACCAATACTAGCATTACCTGTTGGCTTAGCATTCATTCTTTTGGCAGTCCCAGCACTATGGAGAAAGCCAGTTAAAACGCCATTTTCAATTATCGAAACCTGACGAGTAGGAGTACCTTCTCCATCAAAAGTTTCTGCTCCAATATTTTCTGGGTGCAGAGCATCATCATAAACTGAAAGTAAAGGAGAAGCGATTTGCTTACCTAAATCATCAGGGGTAGATAGGCTTTGTTTGTCCAAAATATTTTGAGCATTGAACAAATTAGAAAAAGCACCCAACAGACTTAAAAAAGCCTCTGGTGAGAAAACAACTCGATATTTGCCAGTCTTAATTTTCTCATAATTCAAGTGGCTGATAGTTTTTTCGGCAGTTTCTTTGATGCAACCATCAATGTCTAGATTATCTAAACTGCGGTTGATTCTCAAAGCGCCTCCACTGCGCGGTTTTTTCCCTTCTTCCTCAGTTGTGCTGTAGAGATAAACAGATGCTAAGGAGTGAGATTCTGTTCGCACTGCACCATCGCTATTGAGATAAAACCTGTCAATATCTCTTTGTGCCAAGCCATTATAAGGCACTTGTTTAATTGCCGGATGAGCCACCAGTAGTTCTTTTTCAGCTAGAACCAATCTTTCTATTAGAACAGAAACAGGTGCTTGTGTAGCTTTATCATGAGGTGTATTGGGAATAGGAATAGTAGCCTCTGGACTAAAATCAGGGACATTTTCTTTAACACCAAAAAAACTGGCTTCATAAGCAGTTTTCAAAGCTAATTCTAGTCCTTTTGGATCTACATCTGTGGTACTGGTGACACCCATTGTATTGTCTTCATTCCAGACACGAACAGTAACAACAGAGCGATTTGAAGCTTTGACTTGTTTTGGCTCACCTTGATCTACTTGTACGGTAGTTTCATCTACTGTTGAGCCATAAATATCGAACTTCTTAATGCCAAGTTTGTCCGCATTGTCGTTGGCATAAGTTGCAATTTCATTAATATTCGGCATAGTCAATTTTTGATTTTGTATTTATCGCGCCAAAAGGGTTAGTAGTTTTTTATTGACTTAGTGCGGGCAGTCCGTTCAAGTCGGGGAACCCTTTCGGCAGTTCCTCTGGGGGTTTCCCCCAAGATTGGACTGCCTCACCACACGGCTGCCCTTGCCTCTGTGTATTGGTGGTGGTTCATAGCTTTTTTTACCACTAAGACACTAAGACACAGAGAATTCTTTAACGTCCACCTACGGTTATAGAATCAACCTTGATATGGGGTTGTCCTACTGTGGTATAAATACTGCCACTAACAGAACCACAAAAACCAGGTGCAACTTCCAAATCTTGGGAACACATGGAAATTTTATTCATAATTTCCTTGGCTTCACCGATGAGGATGGCTCCCTTTAGTGGTTTGGTAATTTTGCCATTTTCAATTAAATAAGCTTCATCGACACTAAAGTTAAATTGGCCTGTAGCACCAACGCTACCACCACCCATCTTTTTACAGTAAATACCTTTATCAACAGAGGCAAATAAATCTTCAGTTATATATTCGCCAGGAGCAATATAAGTATTACGCATCCGACTAGCAGCGGCAAAAGTATAATTCTGACGGCGGCCGCTTCCAGTTCTGGGGTGTCCGGTGCGCGAAGAACCTGCTCTATCTGCTAAGAAGTTTTTGAGAACGCCTTTTTCTATTAATAGAGTTCTTTGAGCAGGCATACCTTCGTCATCCATGTCAATTGTACCGAAGGCATTTTCACTCCGCCCTTCATCCCAAGCTGTTAAACTTTCGTGGGCAATTTTTTCGCCTTTTTTATCCGCAAAGGGAGTGGTATTGCGTTCAATTTGAGTAGTTTCCAGCAAGTGCCCACAGGCTTCGTGGAAGATGACGCCACCAAAATGATTTGCCATGATGATGGGGTAAGTGCCTGATTCCACGTAATCAGCGTAGAGCATTTTACCAGCTGATTCTGCTATTTGGTCGGCAGCTTGTTGATAATCCCAAGTTCTCAGGAAGTTGGCATCACTGGTATTACCAGCGCGTTCGCCAATGGAGGCACGATTAGCACCATCAGCACACAAAAGGCTAAACCCCACTGACTGGGTGAGGCGAATGTCACGGGCAAAAGTGCCATCGCTAGCAGCTACTAAGACTTCTTGCCAATCCCGGAAATAGTTAGCGCGGCGAGATTGGATGTGACGAGCTTTTTGCTTGAGCTTGGCAGTCCCATCAAGGAGGACTTCTCCCATTTCCCGAATCGAGCTACACAAAGATAGCCATCCATCTTTGCCGCTTTTTGTAGCGTAGTCCCTCAATAATTCCAGATTAATTTCTGGAATAAAAGCATTAGGTGCTGGTAGATTTAATCCCAGGATCGAAAGACCTTTTTCTAAGGCAGCTTTCAAGCCTGAGAATGAAAGGTCATTGGTGCTGACATAGCAATCGGCTTTGCCGCGAAATACCCTAACTCCTGCACCTGTGCCTAGACTTGGTGAAATACCAGTGATTGTGTCGTCTTCTGCAAGACAATTAATGTAGTTGCGACGTTCTAAGAAAAATTCGATGAAGTCTGCGCCTGCTGCGCGTCCTAGTCCTAAGAGGGTAGCCAGGGGGGCTTCCCAAGTTTCATCGAATCGCTCCGTTGTAGATGAATATTGCAGGGTGGGGAGTTGGTTTGAGAGAAGTAGCGTACTTGTAAGCATGGATAGCCTCGTCTGCTGGCGTTATCAGAGATTTGCCTGAAAAAACCTGGTGTCATCAGTCTAACAAATCGGTGAAAGCCACAGCTGGCAGATAGGCAGTAGGGGTTTCCTCACTGCACTTGGACTTCAACTTCTACCCGGAGGTGACAGTCAGGAGGAGAGGAGATATTTTAAAGTCACGCACTTGAAAGAGCGATCGCTAAACTTCGTCGAAATAAAATACACTCAGGCAAACTTTATTTTGCAACAATAAAGGTAAAAGTTCTTAAAGTACGATATGGCGGCGATCACATTTTGTCAATCTCAATGCTAAAACAGAGAATCCGACAAGGCAAGAGAATAAACCCACTACCCAACCCCGCCAAACTGTCAAAAGATTCACCGTTCCCATTGCAGGAAAATGTCCCAAAGGTGCATCTGTAGAGAAGGTGAGGTCAGAGTAAAATAGCCAATTTTGATTTACACGCCAGCCGATGCGATCGCAAAACTTCCACCATGTATCATAATCAGCATCAGGTTGTCCACCAACGCTTTCCCAAATTTGCTTTTGGACGCTAAAACCAAAATGTCCATTGCTGAACTTTAGCCAAAGTTGGTCAATGGTATAAAGGTCGGTTTCCGGAAACAGATTAATAGATTCTATGTTCAGCCAGCCTTCTTTTTCTCGGCCAGCAACCTTCAACATCACAGCCAGAGTTTCTCGATCTGCTTGTTTCCACTTACCAGCTGCTAGCAAATCGCGCAAAGGTTTATAGTCTATTCCCCGTTCCGAACTGAGGTCATCAATTGCAATGTCTGGTATTGTCAGGGTTGATTTTTGTTGGTGTTTTGCAGTTGTTGTACGCCCTAGCCCCAAACTCTGGTTGAAGCTACGCCCGTCGAGATTCGAGTGTAGGTCGTAATTCCTCTTCTCATGCAGAGGCGAACCATTTAAAGAAGAGATTTGAGGTGTGAGGTGTTTTTGAGTTGCACAAGCTTCCACCCGCAACTGAGCGATTCTTTCGATTGCTTTGACTGCATCTATGTCTGGACTAGAAGCCGCAGCATTTACCCGAATCCATAATTGCTCTGCTAATTCTAGATTCTGATTAACTTCAGCTTGCACAGCATCTATCTGTAGCTTGCTGATATCATGCTTAGTTGCGTATTTTGGTGCGAAAATCAGGTGGGACTTAGTTACTGGCTCAGCTATGGTATGAGGTGTTTGTCGAGCCAACTGAAAGTGATGCACAAGTTCCGGTACTCGAAAACTGAGATACTGATTCAACCGCTCAACAGTGGCACATTGTCCCTGAGTACCTAAACCTTCCAGTAGCGCATGGGTAAAGACACCTTTTTGTAATGCGTCGATTTCATAGGAGTATTCATCTGGACTACAGGATAAGATGCTGATAACCCCAGTTTGACGTGCTATTTTTTGCGTGTGTCGCCCAATTCCTTCCCCACTTTTCTTGTGCTGTTGGCGACAAGCATCTAATATTAAGATAATATTATCAGATCCACAGTTGCGTAGGCATTCGGTGAGGTAACTAATAGAAATAGCTGTGTTTTCTATATCCTCTGGATCTCCATCAGAGGGCATAAGGTAATCGTGGTTAGCGTGTACCATTCCATAACCGCTAAAGAAAAACCAAAAGTTATCTCCCGCCTCCATAAACGGTTTTGCAAATAACTGCTGTAACAGTCGCAACAAGTTAGCACGATAAGGACGAGTGGGTTCGCTACCAAGATCAGGTGAGTCATCGGAAAACCAGAAAACCCGATCAAAACCTGCTTCGTTGCGAAAAAACTCCTGCATTAACTTTGCATCCCGCTTGGCATACTTTAGCGGTTGTAAGAAGTCGTACTGATTAATACCAATCGCTAACGCCCAGTTTTTTACCATCTCAGTTTTTATTGCTTTTGTAACTTGAGTTTGATATTTATACGCACTTGTGTGGGGAATTTCCGGTGAAAGCAGGTCAAAATTAACAATCAAGGTTCCATAAATTTTAGGAATTACAAAGTTAAAGATATGTATTTTAAAATACATATCTTTAACATAGTCTAAATAATTGCGCTGAGTGTTATGGACTGATAATTAATATAGAGGAGATAAGCTAGCCCTCAAACTGGCTCCAGTACGACCCGTAAAAATCCATACTACTGAGCGTCCAAAATCACGAAAGATACGAATTATGGATTCTCTGGGGTAGGAAGAGGAGATAGGAACAGGAGTAAAAATAATACCATAACTACCTAGAACAATAGTGGCTATTGCCTTGGCTCTAGGCATGTGGAAATCCGAGGTAATCAGGTAAAGGTGCTGAATCCGACGTTGTTTAAAATCTGACACGAGGGTTGTAAAGTTGGTAACGGTGTCAGTAGCACGATAGTCAAGGTGGAGGCGATCGCTTGGAGTACCCGCAGTTTTGAAGATGGCAAGGATTTCTTCTGGGGAGTTACCGCTGGAAATCCAAATATCCAGGGAAGGATGATTTTGAGCAAATTGGGCGGTGAATTCTTCTCGATATGGGCTACCACCGAGGGTGAGAATGGCTTGGGGTTGTGGGGCTTGGTAAGAAGCGATCGCTAATTGAATGGGTATGAACAACAGCAGGATCACGAGAAAACTTGCTAGAGTAAAAATCCAATACTGTCTCATAAGATGAAATACTTTCATCAACAGACTCACTGATTTGCTAGTTGTTTATTTCTTCTCTATTTTGCCCCGCGCGATCGCCTCGTCCCGGATTACTAAGATGATTTGATATCCTTGCGTTCTATATAATAAGAACCCAAGACTAAAGCATCCATGTGTGTTCTCAAGAAGCACTGAATGGCTTCTGTTGGCGTTCTCACGATGGGTTCATTTTCGTTGAGGGAGGTGTTCAAAATAATGGGAATACCAGTGCGTTGAGCAAAAGTATTAATCAAGTCCCAATAAAGAGGATTAGTTTCACGACTGACACTTTGTAAGCGTCCAGTACCATCAACATGGGTGACAGCAGGAATTTGCTCTCTTTTTTCTGGGCGAATTTTAAAGACTTTTTCCATGAATGGTGCTGGTTCATCAATCTCAAAGTATTCACCTACCTTTTCTTCCAGAATACTAGGAGCAAAGGGACGGAACTTTTCTCGGAATTTAATTTTGAGGTTGATAATATCCCGCATATCAACACGGCGCGGATCGGCAATCAGGGATCTGTTGCCCAAAGCCCTAGCAGCAAATTCCATTCTGCCTTGAAACCAACCAACTACTTTACCTTCACAAAGGGTATCAACAACTTGGTGTAGCAGTGCTTCTCGCTCTAAATGTTTCGGTTGCAAATCGTGAGACTGCAATGATAGCAAGCATTCTTCATCAGAAAACTCCGAACCCCAATATGCATGGTTCAAAACAAACTGACGTGGTTGCTTGAGGACATGATTCCAGACAAAGAAAGCTGCTCCAATTGAGGTACCATTGTCAGCCGCACCCACAGGAATATAAATATTTTTGAAGGGAGTATTTTGGGTAATCTTGCCATTGGCAACGGAATTCATCGCTACACCACCTGCCAAGCAGAGATTCTCACTTTGAGCGCGATCGCTCAGGCGGTTAAGTAGATGAAAAATAATTTCTTCCGTCACCGCTTGCACAGAAGCAGCAATGTTCTGATGCTTGGGGGTAACTTCTGAGTTGGGTTGTCGTGCTGACCCCAATAATTTTTCTAATTCTGGGCTGTGGAAGGGTTCAACCCTAGGCGCTCCATCGTCCCATTTCATGGCAATGCCTTGCTCATGGTGAGTAAAGTAATCCAGGTTCAACTCAAAACTATCATCTTTGGGATAAATAATTTTGCGGAAAGCTTCGAGATATTCTGGTTCTCCGTAAGGTGCCAATCCCATGACTTTATATTCATCTCCATAGGCGGGAAAGCCCAAGTAGAGAGTAATGGCATTGTAAAGATAACCGATAGAGTGAGGATAGTGAGTGCGAGAGAAATACTCTAGATGGTTGCCTTCACCAGCAGCAGCAAGCGTACTCACAAAGTCTCCCATGCCGTCCACGGATAATATAGCTGCTTTTTCAAAAGGGGAAATAAAGAAGGCACTGGCGAGGTGAGTTGTGTGGTGTTCCAGTGAATGGATAGTGGCTTTGATGTCTTGCGGTTGACAGTAGCAGGCATCTGCTAACTGCTGCTGGAGGCTGCCAGATTTACTCTGTTTGTTGAATCTATCTAGCAGTGACGATAGAGAGGGACGTTGTTGCAGGGTGAACAGGAGTTTACGATTCAGGTTGGCTTTGGGGTTAAAGGATACTGCTACATGATCCAAGTCTGCGGCACTAATACCACCAACTTTCAGGCAATAGCGGATGGATTCTGCGGGAAATCCAGCCCAATGTTTGACTCTATTAAACCGTTCTTCTTCAACTGCGGCAACCAGCTGACCATTTTGGATCAAGCTAGCAGAGGCATCACCGTGGTAAGCATTGATTCCTAAGATGTTCATATAAGTTTTACTCTGAATTTATTAGGTTGATTACAAAAGATTGAATGAGTTAGAACAAGATTAACTGAATAACAATGATTTTACATATTTGTTTGCTCTAATTTTTCTAACTCCAATAGTCTAATTGCTAGTAAAATTTCTGCTAAAACGCGCTGGAGTGCATAGTACCAACCATGCCAACCATCAAGAATACCGCCTTTGAGAATCAGACAGTAAACTAAAATGATCAAGGGTGCCAGGATTTTTTGTTTACGAATGCGATCGCTAAAACTAAGTTCATTTTCTGTAGTTTCTAGTATTTTTTTAGCTTCAATCACCATGTAGCGATCCTGTGCCCACAACCAGCGGCTTAGGGGTTTGCGATCGTCATGATGAATATAACCAGATAGCATACTCGATTTACCCCCCACCCAAACCCGATGGGCATGTCCATCATCTTTGTAAATCGCTTTTTGTTTTTTATAGAGTACCTTTCGGGGCGGAAGTAGAGTACCACGCAAAGGTTTACCAAAGATACAATACTTGAATCTGACACTGTAGCTGTCTGCATCAGACTCTATTGGCAGTGTTTTAATTTCATTAATTAGCTCATCAGTTAAGACATAATCAGCATCCAGAGAAAGCACCCATTCGGATGCAATTTTTGCTAAACCATAATTACACTGAGATGCAAAGGAATCAAATTGCCTTTGAAAAACTTGTACTTGCGAATAGCAGTGTAAAATCTCTAAAGTTTCATCGGTACTAAAACTATCAATTACCACAATTGACTTTGCCCAGGTGAGACTCTGGAGAGTGCGACGAATATTTGGAGCTTCGTTGTAAGTAAGGATTAGTGAAGTTATGTCTGACGATAACATAAGATATTTTGTGCTTTTATTTATAATGAATAAATATTAAAGTTTTTTTTCATATAAATCTCCGCGAATCAAGATAATAGTACGGGTTTGTTGAACCAGATTAATACTGTTGGATGGTTCAATTACTTGATATTTTTTATAATTATTTAAAGGTTGTTCTTGATTTAATGGCATTTCTATAATTGCTCCTGGTGCTGTACCTGACGCCAGTAGCTTTGCCGAATCGTCAAGACTTGGTATCTTACTATTCAGCCAGCCAGAACCATAATAATAAATATATTTTATTAATGGTATACGTCCACTCATGTAATAAATTCTAGCGGCATTATCCGACAGAGTTAATATTTTATCTGTGGAGGATAGATAAAGATTTAATACACTTCTAATTTCATGCATTTGTGCCAGATCTATAGATAGACGATTCTGGCTAATCATCATTGTTCCACCCCAAATGATGCCAAAAGTATAGGTGAGTAATATAGATGTGATAATAGATATGAATAAAAGTTGACTTTTTTTGTAATTCAATCTGCTTTTATTGAGTTGAAAATAACTACTTAAAATTATGGAACTAATAATTGCCATAAAAACGAGAGATGCGCCAGTGTAGTGTGTATTACTAACTTGACTGAGAGTTGGCAATACAGATAAAACTCCAACTACTATTAATAACAGTAGTTCAGAAAAATAATCATTTTTTTGTAAAAGAAGACGCAGCTTTTTGTCTATAATTAAAATTAAAAAACACGCTATAGCTAACCAGATAGATGGTACTTTGATCCATAAATTAAATGTATCAGACAGATTAATAGATTTTTGTGCTACGGGTATACTGATAAAAACTGCATCATAAAAGTCTTGCCAGATTCCGTTCCAGAGAATGACAGCAACCACTATTCCAGGGATGATGGCAAATCCAGATATCAGCATTATGCAGCGACTGAATAGGGATTGCCAAGACAATTTTTTTGCCAGACTGGCGGCGAGTTGAGCAAAGATAATTGCTGCTAAATAAATCACAGCTACTTGTTTGAAAAGAAGGGCAATACTAATGGAAATTCCGCACAATAACCATGAACTTTTCACGTGACGACGTTCTCCAGAGATTGCCGCGATCGCAGCAAACCCAAAAAAAGCACAGAACTGGTCTGTATGAAAGCTATAGCCTTGGGCAATGGTATAAGATAGTCCAAATATCCAAGCGACTAGATACGCTGCTAAACTACCCCAGTATTTGCTAGTATATCTAATTACCCACACGCCGAAAACAGCAGCAAATACAAACAAAAAAATTCGTGGTGCTAGCCAATGACTGTTGCCGATGGCAGCGATCGCAGCACCCAGATAATAGATTCCTGGAGGTTTATTATCAAATACATCTCGATATGGAACTAATCCATTAAGAATTAATTCCCCAATTTTGAGAAATACAGAGTCATCAAATACGCCAATCCCTCTCAAAAAAAATAAGGGGAAAGATACAAGTAAGCACAGGCTCAAAGCCATATAAGGTGAGCTAAGAGTTTTCCAATTATTTTTATTCATTTAACAAAATTTCGCCAGTTTTTTTTATTTTTTATAATTAAATTTCACTTATGATAAAAGTTAAAAAAATGATTTTAACAGATAGAGCAACAAAAGTGATTAGCAATAATTAACGTGAGTTTGACGGATTAAAAAAAACCCTCTCCAAACCTCTCTTCTTATAAGGGCTTGTGTGTACAAGGTAGCCGGGTCGGAGAGGAGTTGGGGAGAAGTTCATCGAATTCACGTATAAATTATGGGTACGAGCGCTAACACATCCAATTCTGGTACATAAACCAGTTGCTTTTGTTGAACAATACCAGGAGTAAAAAGAACGGGAATACCTACACCTAGAGCCTGTGCAACCAATATACCAAAATTTTTGGTGTAAGATATTAAGGCAAACATATCTGAAACTAACCCTACTCAATTACCGATATTTTAAATAGATTCTATTGATGTAGGGATCGAATTGATTGGGATCTGCACATGACCTTAAAGGAATTTTAGGCCCAAATGGTAATGGAAACAAGGTGTAAGTTACTGCTACAATCAACCGATGCTTATTTTGAGGAACCAGAGATCGGTGGAGTACATAGCTATTCTCAAGCCAAGCGAAGCCTGCTTCACCAGTAAGTTTTATTAAGTTATCTTTGATGGGGAAATCAGGATTATTAATGTCTAGATCTCTCTTTCTAGGTGGGAGTAACCATGTGTGGGACTTTTTAATATATGCATGAGGGCCAGAACCTTCATCTACATCACTTAAATAGATAAACAACTTAATTTCTGACCAATCATCCACATCTCTATGAAATTCTCCGGGATGTGTAAAATATCGTTCATCTAAATTTGCATGAGTATCAAAGCCAGACAATAACCACCAGATGTGTATCATAGAAATTGTTGGCTTTGCTCCAAATATCTCCTCGATTATGGTTAAAATTCTTGTGTCGTTGGCCAGCTCTAATACATGGGGGATATTAACTATCTCCTCAAGTTTATAATAGGCATGAATACAGGATTTAGGAGCTAATCTTGGGGCGAAAAATGTCTCATTTCCTGGTCGTTGACGATCCATGCATAACTTTGGAGATAAATATGACTTCATATCTTCAATTTGAGTCTTTTTTACAAAACTTTCCAAGATTAACAATCCATTTTCTTTCAAAAATTGAACATCTTTTTGAATTTCAAGATTAATTTTGCCTTTGGAACTTTTGGGAAGTAAACAGCATAATAAATTTCCTATTAATCTTCGATAATTTGGGTTTAAAATCAGCATTTGAAAATAGTATAAAGTCCATTTGTAATCAGTCAAAGCTTGTTTGATTAATCGGACGTATCTGGCTATTTTCGTTTCCATTGCTAGAAGATTGTCGGCAACAATTAAAAAAGTATTGGAGTATTTATCTAGCAATTTGATTACATAATAATGAAATCAAGTTACTAGACCAGTACTACAATACCATAATTGGTGCTTGATATCTAGATATTATTTATCTGATATATACATGGGAATTGATGCTTAATAGGCAGTTAGTATATAATGTTTTAGACATCCTCTAATGTACTGCCTGCTGTACTATGAAATTGGTTTTCAATTTGCAAATAATTAAGATTTAAAAATAATAGTTTGATAAATCTCAACCATTTTTGCTGCTATTTTGTCCCAAGTGTATTGTTCTCGAATCATGACTCGAGCGCGATCGCCCATATCTTTAGCTGCTTGAGGATGAGTGAGATGCTGTTCAATAGCTTGAGCGATCGCCAGCACATCGAGTTCGGGAACATAACCTAGTTGATTTTCTCCAACAACAGTAGCTAAAGCGACACCAGGAGTCACAACGACGGGAACACCAACAGCTAAAGCCTCTAAAACTGCAATGCCAAAGTTTTCAGCGTGGGATGTCAGGGCAAATAAATCTGAACCTTGGATAAACAGGTTTTTGGTTTCTCCAGCCACAAATCCCACAAAATGAGTGCGATCGCGAATGCCGGTTGAAACTGCAAGAGACTCAATTTCCGCTTCGTATTCTTGATCACCACTACCTGCCACAACGAAAGTGAAACGGTAATCTGTGAGTTTGCCTAAAGCGTGAATCAGATAGTCTAGTCCTTTTTTGGGATGCAGACGGGATAAAAATAAAATTATAGGTTCATCTGCTGGAATATTAAGATGTTGCCGGAGTCGATCGCGGGCGTTGGGGATAAGAGAAGGAACAGAGAGTCCGTGGGGTAGGACAAAGCTAGGAACGTCCAGTGCTAAACGAGAAACTTCTTGCTGTTCTTGAAAAGAAGTGAGGTGAAGCGCCCGACTTGAGTTGAGGTTAGCCCGTTCAATCAAGTTGAGATAAATTTGTTTTTTGTAAGCACTTTGCTGAAGCGACCATTCGCAAAGTTGTCCCAATGGTCGAATAATATAGGGAATACCTCGAAGACGAGCGATCGCCATTGCCGCCGTTGAAGCATAGGAAAAAATAGCGTGGATATGTAGTAAGTCATAATTGGAAACATGTTGCCACAACCACGCAGTTAGCTGTCTAGAAAAAGCAAATTCTCTTATGAAGTCAACTTGAGGAGAAAAGCGCGAAAAAAACCGAACTGGAACTTGCTGATATTCTATACATTTGCCAAGAGGCACATCGAGTAAATCATTGCCATTATCATTAGTAGTGACAATTTCAGTTTCAAGACCTATCTTTCGTAAGGCTTTAACTGTTTCAAGAGCTGCTTGACTAGGGCCACCTCGTACTGACGCAACTGAAGGAATAATGTGTAGGACTTTCATGTTTATCCAAAACTTTGGCGTTTTGAAGTAATAGCTTACCAAGTTGATTATCTTCTTTTTATCATTCTGCAATGATAAAAAAAACACACCTTAGTAAGAATCACATAATACCCCCAGATTTACTTCAGATAAATTGTTGGCTGAGTTTCAAAATTTAAGTCATCTGATGAATCTTTTTGAATGTTATTAGGCTAATCAGCTATTAACTTGCTGCCACCAATGCTGAAGAATTGCCAGACTCCAACGACGATACCATAATTTGAGGTTAATATCTTTGCCCAGTTCATGGGCTGGAAAATAATCGCTCCACTCTTTCTCTACCCATTGCTGAAAAGGAAAAAAGAATCCTCGTTTGGGACGATTAAGTAACCAACTCGGTAACTCAGGAACCGCTTGAATTAATAATTGTTTACCTGGTGCTAGCCGCATTGTGCTAGGAATAGAAGCGATCGCTTCTAGTAAAGTCTTGTCAACTAAGGGTACTCGCAATTCTAACCCCCATGCCATACTCATAACATCGCTGTCTCGTAATAATTGATTACGCATATAACAGCTCAGTTCTAGTAGGCTCACTTCATCTTCTAAAGTGGTAAGATTTTTGCCTAGGTTAAAATCCTGAAAAACACTTTTTTCCCAAATGGGCAAAGGAGTTGAAAAATGAGTCGCGGAATCTTTGAAGTAATACTGATGAATTTTGCTGGCTTCAGTTTGGGAAAAAATACCCCGAAAACTGCGGTAAGCTGCTGCTGTTGTTGGTTTTTGTTGTAAAAAATCTCCTAAACGCTGCATTCGTGGTGATTTACCCCAAAATGCTAATCCTCTACCAACAGTAGTACTGATCGGTTGAATTTTGCGGAGTTGCTGTCCCCAACGAAGCATCTTTGGTACTTGTTGAAATGTCTTATAACCACCAAAAAACTCATCTCCCCCAAGCCCAGATAACACTACTTTAGTACCATCTTTGTGGGCAATTTGTGATACACAAAAAGTATTGAAACCATCAATACTTGGTTGGTCAATACTTGCTAAAAATTGAGGTAAAAGTTCTCGTCCTAACGATGCTGAAACTTGATATTCTGTATGGCTAGTACCAAACTCTTCAGCAACTTTTTGAGCCAAGTCCCCTTCATTCCACTCATTTTCTTCAAAAGCAATCGAGTAGGTGCGTAAATTACCTTTTTGAGTTTGACGCGCTAAGGCAACAACTGAACTTGAGTCAATACCACCACTGAGAAATATCCCCACTGGAACATCGCTGATAAAGTGATGTTCAGTAGAATCAATCAGAGCCTTACGGACTTTTTCTTGAGCTTCTGTGTGGGAAATTGTTTCAGGAGTAAAGTCAATTTGCCAATACTGCTGTTGGATGAATTTATCAGAACGCCAATGTAACCAATGACCAGCTGGTAAACAGTGGATATATTCAATTAATGTGTAAGGTTCTGGTACTGAACCACTGACTAAATAGCCATATAAACCCTGTGGATTTAATTCAATTTTAGGCAGTTTAGAAGCCAGAATTGCTCGCAGTTCTGAGGCAAATACTAAAGTTGAGCCAGACTGCCAATAGTATAGGGGTTTAATTCCTAAAGGATCGCGGGCTATAAAACAAGTTTGTTCTTGATTATCCCAAATGGCAAAAGCAAACATCCCGCGCAAATGCTTTACACATTCGGTTCCTTGATGCTGATAAAGTTTAAGAATGACTTCAGTATCTGTTTGTGAATGAAATTGTTCTCCTTTTGTTTCTAATTCACGTCGCAGTTGCCGAAAGTTGTAAATTTCTCCATTAAAAGTAATCCAGTAACGTTTGTCAGGTGTAGACATCGGCTGATGTCCAGCAGTGCTGAGGTCAATAATCGAAAGGCGAGTATGAGCAAAAGCAACTTGTCTATTTGGGGAAATATAAATTCCTTGGTCATCAGGGCCACGATGCTGTAGAGCAGTTTGCATCCTCAACATCAAAATTTCTAAGTTGTTTTGGATTTCAGTGTTAGTTAAAATTCCGGCAATGCCACACATAAAGATTAATATTATTAAGAAGTTTTCCTAGTATGATTTAAGATGATACTTTGATAAATTTCCATCATCTTAATTGCTACTTTGTCCCAAGTATATTGTTCTTTAATGATTTGACGAGCGCGATCGCCCATATCTTGAGCTGCTTGAGGATGAGTGAGATATTGTTCAATGGCTTTGGCGATCGCCACCACATCCAATTCGGGAACGTAACCGAGTTGATGCTGTTGAACAAAAGCAGCTAACGCCACACCAGGAGTCACAAGCACAGGAACACCCACAGCTAAAGATTCTAAAACTGCGATGCCGAAGTTTTCAGCGTAGGATGTCAGGACAAATAAATCTGAGCCTTGGATCAGCAGGTTTTTCGTGTCTCCAGCCACAAATCCAGTAAAATGGGTGCGATCGCGAATGCCAGTTGAAACCGCAAGAGACTCAATTTCCGCTTCGTATTCTTTAGTACCACTACCTGCGACAACGAAGGTAAAACGGTATTGAGTGAGTTTACCCAAGGCGGGAATTAGATAATGTAATCCTTTTTTGGGATGCAGGCGGGATAAAAATAAAATTATAGGTTCATCTGCTGGGATCTTAAGATGTTGCCGGAGTAAATAACGGGCATTGAGAATCAGCCTAGGTTGGGCAAGTCCGTGAGGTAATACAAAACTAGGTACGTTAAATCCCAACTGGGCAACTTCTTGCTGTTCCAGTTGGGAAGTCAGGTGGATAGCCTGACTGTGGTTGAGGTTAGCTTTCTCAATTAGCCGCAGGTAAATTTGCTTTCTGAGGGTGCTTTGCTGCAAAGACCACTCGCATAGTAAGCCATGTGGAATCACAATATAAGGAATATTTTGGCAACGGGCAATGAGCATTGCAATTGTAGATGCATAAGAGAAAATTGCGTGAATATGTAACAGTTCATACTGAGAAATGTTATGCCATAACCACACTGTTAGTTGCCAAGAAAAAGCGTACTCTCTTAAAAATTTCACAGAGGGTGAAAAGCGAGAGAAAAACCACACTGGAACTTGTTGATACTCAACTCGCTGCTGTAAAGGAACATCAAGTAAGCCATCACCATTGTCATTCGTTGTGGCAATTTCGGCATCAACATTGTTAGCCCGCAATGCCTTGACCATATCCAAAACTGCAAGGCTTGGGCCACCACGTACCTGAGGAACAGAGGGAATGACATGGAGAACTCTCATAACGGAGATCCAAACCAGCATTGGAACAAAAAGGCAACAAGCTAACACCAGTAAAATTAAACTTTTTTTGCTTTATTTGGATAATTTTCAGTAATCGCTTGCTGATAAAGATTAATATACTCGAAAATCATTTTTTGCGCTGAAAATTTTTGAGAATTAACCAATCCTTTGGGTTTAAGTTCTCCTAGTGTCGGAAGATAGTAAATAATTTTTTCTGCCGTTTCTTGAGGCTGGTCTGGTTCTATATATATAGCTGCTTCTCCTCCCACATCATTCATGGGAGAACGGTTGGAAGTAAAGACAGGACAACCGCAAGCTTGAGCTTCTATAATTGGCCAACCAAAGCCTTCATAGAGGGAAGGAAAAAGTAAGGCTGTAGCAGCGCAATAAAGACCTCGTAAATTTTCGTTATCAATTTCTACTAACTCTATTACCTTTTGAGTCAGATTATGCATTTTAATGAACTGGCGCATTTCATCAGTCATGGCTTTACCTACCATGACCAGGTAAAATTCTGATTGTGGCAGTTGCAGCGTCAGTTGATAAAATATTGATAAAACCCCCAACCGATTTTTGTACCAGTGATTTGCCCCTACATGCAGAATGAATTGACAATTTCGAGGAATACCCAAAGCGTTTAAACGTTGCTGTACTTCTGTAGATGGCATAGGGGTATAAGGATAGTTTAAACCCATAGGAATCACAGATACAGCACTCTCATCAAGAGAAGAAAGACGTAACACATCGCTTCTAGTCTGTTCTGAAACGCAAGCAACTTTTTGCGCTTGGTTGAGTCCCCTCAATACCATCTGCTGCAATTGTTTACCAGTCCATCCAGTTCGATGTTCTGGAAATTCTCCTAAACCAGCACGAATTGGGAATAAGTCATGACAAGTGACAATATGGGGTATATTCTGCAAATATTTGGTGTAAAATGCATTACCTTGATCACATATATGAACTACATCTGCCCAAGCTAATGCTTGACTTAATTGTGCTGGAAAAAGAATTAACTTATCAATGTAGCCTAACCATTTTCTGAAAAAATTTGCCGATGAAACAAGTTTACCAAACCAGGGATTGGGACGAATAACTTGCACTTGATGTCCACACTGGGTTAAGTAATTTTCCAGCATAGAGGCAAATATATCCATGCTTTGAATTGCATCTGGTTGGTAATTACCTATCAACAAAATTTTCATTTTGTGTTATGGATTTTGCTTTTGTTTAAAGTATTTCGATTGGATGTGCCATCGAAAACGCTTGGCATTAATGATTGCTTCAGCAGGTAAGAGAGATTTTACTATAATTTTATTAAGACCCTCTAAGGTTTTGGGTAACAACTGCTTTTGGAGTTTTAAGATATCTGGCAGTGTCATGGTGGCAATTGAAGTGTTAGGAAAAGCTGGGTAATCTCTCCTAAAACCAAATCCCAGGTAATCCATAACTTCTGGAGTGAGATTTTCTAGATACTCGGTATTTACTATATTTTTTTCACCATGTCCCAGATTGTCACTACCAACCTGATCAACTTGAAAAAGTAAGGTAGTTCTGTCGTAGGTTTTATCATGAAAAGGTTCTGCTCTGTGGATTCCGTGGATATCACACAAAATAAAGCTTCCCTTTTTCATTGGAAATGTCAGAATATCTTCGCTATATTTACTTTCAATATAGCTATCACTTAGATAAATTTCATGACTATATTTTCGAGACCATTTATGAGAGTCTTTGATATATTGGAATGCATTTTTTTCCACATCTGATAAATAAAACAAAAATAATAAACCTGGCATATTATGTTTTTCAGACAACTGTTTGCCAATCTGGCGATTGTTATCTGTATGCCAAGGCATATGCGAGTTTTGAGAAGTTTGATAAACTCGATGATTGGTGAGTTTGTAATTATCGGTAAAATATTCTTTACAAATATCTAAAACTTTTTGGGACGTAATGACATCGTAGGTTTTTTTTGAGCTAGCTAGGCAATGGGTTAAAAATTTAATATCTTGAGCTATAACCACACCAACATCATTAGTATTAAGCAGCAGTTGATCAAAATCAATTTCTTGAAGAAGTTCATCAACATATTGTGCATTCAATGCCTGCTCAAAAGCAAAGTATCCTTTAGTTTTCAGGTCATGAACTATTTCACTATTACTGATGTTTAAAAAATCTGAATTAAACATAGATTTATCTCCTTTAAGAAGACCGAAAATGATTTTCTAAGTAGCCGCCAAGAGTTTGTTGAAAGCGTTCAAAACCAAATTGTTTAATAACCTTTTCTCTTAAAGCCTCTGGTTGATAGATTAGGGGATTAGGATAAGCACCTTGGAGAATTTGAATCACAGTTTGAGCGATCGCGTCTGTATTATCTGGATCAACAAGTGCGCCTAATTCTCCTTGACAAAGGGCATCTAACGCGCCATCTTTGTTACCTCCAAGAGTAGGTTTACCACAGGCAAGTGCCTCTAAATAAACAATACCAAATCCTTCACCTTTACTCGGCATGGCAAACAAATCGCAGAGATTGTAGTGAGAGTTAAGTTCTGCATCAGGAACGTAGCCAGCTAACGTTACACAGTCTTGGAGTTGAAATTTGGCAATTAAATCTTCAACTCGTGTTCGGTCGTCTCCTTTACCGACCAGAACATAATGAACATCGGGGATAGCTTGACGAATTTGGGGTAAGGCAGTAAGAATTTTATCGTAGCCCTTATACTGCTCTGATTGAGAAAGGCGAGCGACAGTGAGTATTATAGGTTGTTGGGCTTGCAAGCCATATCTTTTGAGTAGACTATCAGGCTTGGGTGCAATCTGAAAATTATCAGCGTCAAAGGTATTGGGTAGAACTACAACTTGATCGGGATTAAGGTTTTGTTCCTTGAGGATGCGATCGCGAGTATAGTGGCTAACTGCTAAAATGCGATCGGCATGTTTCAGGGCTGTCTGTAGATTTGAATTTTGAAGATTCCAAACTTCAATTCCATGAGCTACAACCCAGTAAGGAATGCCAAATAATCGTTTTAACAGGTAAGCAGGAATGCTAAAGTTAAGATGCGTTGAAAATATTAAATTTGGACGCTGCCAAACACCCAAACCAATCAGTTGAGCTGCAAAAGCTGGAGTGCGTAAGGATAATGGCCAGTTACCAGTCGGATGAAAGCACAAATTAGCTGACTTTGGTGGTACATCAGTATCATGCTTAATCAAAATATCGTAGGCAAAATCGGGGTGGAGAGTTTGGAATGCCTTGAAACAGAAAGATGAGTAACGCTGAATTCCTCCTGTGGCGTTAAATAGCTCAGGACACCAAAGGTGACAGTGATATCTAGGTTTGTGCATAGCTATAGCTGGCGATATCTTTATTGTTCCTCTAATTGGGGCTTAGGAGTTGTAGTGATAAGAATCAGTTCGTAAAGGCCTTAACCGACTTGCTTTTTGGAGATAAAACTTGTCGAGAAGATAAAGCATAATTATGGAGCCTAATACAGCTCCTACGATTTCGGCTATGGAACCGCCAGGGTTAATCAAATTTAGTCCAGGCAGAAACCAGGAAATAAACCCCTCCCAATTACCAGAAATTAATTTTTTCCCAGCTACAATATCGATGTATCGTAGCAAAGTTCCCAAAAATAAAAATCCTAAAACTACTCCCCATGTTCCAAAGCTGATATAGAACTCTAAAACGTTTCCCACTCCTACACTAGTTCCCTCAGCATACTTCACACCTGTGTAACGAGTCACAAGATCCCCACTACCCCCATTTGCTGGCTTATCTGGCCAAAGGATACGGGGAACTGCTGCAATTACTGCCCCTTCCAGTGTTTTAGTACCAGCAAAATCAACATTACCACTGGAGAGGTAGCTCACACCTTGACCAACTTGAACATTTAGATTTAAACGCATATCAATGAGTTCTAAATGCTCTTGCTTGGATATATTAAAAAATTCAAAGTTACTGACTGTTTTCTGCAACTGCTCAATTCGTGCCTCAATTCCTTGTCCACCCCAAACTTTGGCACGAATTTCATTGCGTTCGCGCGCGTAGTTAACAAAGACAGTTAACGCAAACGCCATAGTTAGTATTCCAAGAATTATGACTTGCCATCGTGGACGGTAAAAATTAAATACGAATACCAACACAGGCATAACTACCACAATACCCATACCTAAAAACCCGGAGGTCAGCACAGTATTTAAGGGTATAAGGATGTTCAACATCAGCAAGCCTATTAAGACTAGTTTATTTTGCATACACCAGGCTTTCCAACAAGCCAAACATAACCCCATAGGAATGAGTGCATTACCCGCAAGGGACACTACACCTATGCTCGGAAGTTTATTCAGGATTGGGCCGATAAGAAAAGAAAATAAAAATCCAATTAAAATACAAGTCTTAGGTAATTTTAAGTTAGGCTGACTCGGTACATTCCACCCCTTGGTAGGTTTAAACATTTTCCAAGCCAAGGGAGCGATGATAATACTACCAAATGCAAATGCTATACCCCCATAAACCGTTTGGGTAAAACCTGCAATTGTGTAAGCCAGCGAGGCATGTGCGCTCTTAAAGGACACCAACTTGGGAAGATACCACGGCAAGGCATATATCATAGCTCCGAACCCATGCATCATGGTTACTTGGATCAAATAAATTAATGGCAGACCCACGCTAGGTAATCTCTTATTCCACTGACTACGAGTTACTAAAACTATAATTGCTACCCAAGTGAATAGCAAATAGGTTAGGTACTGTCGCTCTTCCATAAGTTATATCTATCTCAGCTTTGAATTTCAGTAAATTATAATAAAAACAAAGCTGACAAAGACCTCCGGCAAATTCATGCTTTAAGAGTCCTCATCAGTTATGCACATCAATTGCCTCAGATACTTGGCGACAATATCCTAACTCAGTTATTCAGTAAAAACCAACATAATTTGTGATTCGACAATACCTCCCTATTTGCGAATAACCTAATACAGATTTTTCAAGCAAATTAACTGAATTTCTGGCAAAAAATTATTTGCTGACACTAATCGTTATAAAGAATTTTGGAATTTTTTTGAGATTCTCTCAAGCTGAGCAACAAGGTAAACAAAACCTGAAAAGCTTGCATAAACCTTGTAATATTGAGCGTAATTAAGGATTTAACTGCTCGCCTGATCAGAGAATCAACTTTTTGCATATATAGATGACGTAGTTCAGTAGATTCTAAGAACTTAATATACTGAGGTATAATTTCTAAGAATTCTGTAATATCTCGATGCGTCTGAAATGATTTAGAAGACACACTAACTGTAGATTGCCTATACAAAATCAATGTTCTGGGAATGTACTCTACAGACCACCCACTATGAAGACAGCGTAATAACCATTCCCAATCACCTAACTGTGGAAGATTAGGAGAAAAACCTCCACAATCTTCAAAAGCTTTAACTCGAATAGCACAGCCTGATATATGCCACCAACAACCTTTCAACAAAGTATCTCTAACAGATTTCTGATGACCTTCAATTACTTCAATTTCTCTATTAAGATTATCTTCTCCTTGCCTTAAAGAGCCATCAGGCATTAAATTATCCCAGCTTGAGCAAATACTACCTACCTTTTCTGAACAAGCTTCTATCCTTAAAATCATCGTCTCTAGCCAGTTGGGCTTGGCAATATCATCAGAATGCAATATTAAAACCCAGTCTGTAGAGTCTCTCAACACTGCCATAGCTCGGTTAACATTGCCTCGTTCACCGAGATTTTTATCTGCTTTGAGAATATTTAACTGTGTTGGCATCTTCCAACTTTGTTCTACCAATGCTATTGTGCGATCGCTTGAATAATCATCAGCAATATAGACAGCAGATATTTTCGGGAGCCACTCATTCTGAGATTGGATAGATTCAAGCGTTTCGCTAATGGTAGTTTCACTGTTAAAGGTTGGAATCAAAATTGCTATTTTATTCATTTTTTTTTTGAAATTTCATTTTTTTGTAATCAGCAGACCAAAAGTTGAGGAGTTACGATAAAATACTAATTGGTCTTTATAATCAGTTTTTTCCTCTAAATAATTGACTATTTCTTGAGAAGATACAGGATAAACAGCGTCACAGTCTGTTATAAATTCCGAGAATTGTAAGCATCGTGGCTCAACAAATATAGGAAATTCAAATAAGAATTTGCCTATTTTATTTCTACGTTTAAAACGTAGAAATGGTAGACGTATACGGCTATCATAGAAAGTCATAAGTGCATCTAACAGCTTACCTTGTAATAATTTTGTTCTTCCAGTTCCATAGCTGAAGCCATTTTTTTCAGAAGGCATAGCATTAGCGTCAAAATCTGGTGCTATGGTAATCAATTTTCCTCCTGGTTTTAAAACTCTCCACGCCTCATCTAAAAAAGAACTGGGAAAGACAAGATGTTCTATGACAAACATAGAGAGAACAACATCAAATGAAGCTGATGAAAATGGTAGTTGTTCTGCTCTAGCAACCATAAAATTAAAATCTTGCCGTCCCTCCCACATCTGGGCGCTTAAATCAACACCTGTATACAGAACTTCTTTTACACGGGTACTAATCTCTTGGGCAGCACTGCCATCACCGCAACCAACTTCTAATACAGTAGCTCCATCCGGTATTAGCTTACACATAGATAGTTGGGCATCATGTACTCCATTCTGCCAACGCACATTCAAACCTTTGATCCAATTACTATGGTAAGGTGATGTCAAGTAATACTCAGACATACGATGCTGAAACTGTATTAAAGCATTTCGGTTGGCTGGATCAATAGATGATAGATAGGATTTTTGTGAGGCAATTTTGCTAAAAAGTGACATAATCTAGAATTATCATTGGATGAATTGTTTGCTTACCTAAAGCTTTGCTGTTTTACTACAATTAAGTAATTCTTGAATTTTCATAAGCAAAGGAGAAAAAGCGGACTCGTAGTTATACTTTTCTTCAAAAGCTTGTCTAGCCCCTAAGCACATTGCTTGGTAATTGTCAAAGTCACTGAGGATATCTTCAACAGCAGATGCAATGGAATGGGAGTCATCAGGATCGGCAAAACGAACCCAACTCTCACCCGCAAGATGTTCTCGATAGTTGGGCTGGTCGCTGACAATCACAGGTAATCCGCAGGCAGCATACTCATAGATTTTATTTGATGCTGTCCCCATCGTTTGATGATTAATATCTGTTTTTTTATATAAACATACGCCCAAAGTAGCGAGCCAAGTATGTGAGGGTAGCTCATTATAGGGTACTGGCATAAAATATTTAGTACGGTCAGCAACCTGCTTATTAAGTGCAAAATCTTTCATGAAATATTTTTCTTCTTCCTGAATAGGGCCAATAAGTTTAAGTTCTATTGAATTATCTAAAAAAGTTAATGAATCAATTAATTCAAGCAAAGAACTATTTATAGAAATAGATCCTTGTAGTAAAATTTGACGTTTTCGAAAACGTTTTAATATAATATTTTGAAATTTTTGATTTTCAGCAAAATATGATTTTCTTGGATAATTGGGTAATATTATTAGTTGTCCATTAAAATTCGTAAGTTGTTTGAATACTAAACTTCGCTCTTGAGACGGAAAGACAACTAAATTAGCTTGGTGTACCCACTGACGTTCACCTATTTGAACCAATCCTGACAAAGTAGTTAAAGATAATAACTTACTGTAAAGGTCATGATTATGGTAAACCAAGGGAATTGACAAAGGTTTCAATAACTGAGAAAGATAGGCACTTGTATAACCAAAAGCATCATAAGCATATATGAGAGATACATCTTTAAGAAGACGACGGGCTTTTACTACAAAACTGATATATTCCCAGATTTTGATTACAGCGGATTGTTGTTCTCGTTCCTTTACTGATGTATACTCGCCTAAACGATGTACGCGAACATTAGCCGGATATTGCCAAAAAGGAGGATCTTGATTGCGACCAATCAAAACTACATCAAAATATTCTGATAACAAATGAACAGCGTTGATTGTCGGAGGATAGTGATCAGGATTGGCGTAAATCATTATTCCAATAGTTTTTTTTACCATTTATATATCTTTTAAAAAGAAGTAATACTCATTGCTAAATATAATAAGCATTAATAATTTATAAATAATGTTTTAATGTTATGAACGAGTAAATCAGGAACTTTCATAGACTCTGGATCAAAGCCGCCTTCAAACACAGTTTCTCTCACAGAATGAGAGAAAACACCTGCATGGAAATGTGCGGGATGCCATATGGTAGTACACTGTCCTAAATATGAAGCCCACCCACTAAATGTACTACCACTAGAGGTAATCAAAAGCTTGCTTCTAGACAAGGTAAGCATATCAGATAATGCAGAGGCAGCATCTGCACGATAAACATTACGAAGTTGTAGTAATTCTCTTAGTTCATCATCATAACCATCTGAGAACACGGTTACTGGTATATCATAGCCAGCAATTTCGCGAATGGTATTAATTAGCTTAATGAACCAGCTAAAAGGAGTGCGAACACCACCTAATTTAGTGAAGTCATCTTCTGGTTTAAGTATCCTAAAATCACCCATCCTTACATGAATCCCAATTTCGGGTATTGGACGGCTTAAAATTTCTTGTACTACATACGGACGAATAGTTGCCAAAAGTTTTTGCTTGATAATGAATTGATGTTCTTTTAAATCTACAAAATAGTCACTCCAATGAGGAGATTGATTAAAAATAAATATATGGTAATTTACTCTCTCCTTATCAAAATTATATAAATCTAATTTTGATAATGGAGGATTATAACTATTCAATTTTTTTTCATTTAAAAGGTAAATAAAATATTGAAATCTAGAAAAATAATTTTTAGTAGAGAACAGATTTCCGTAGTACCTTTTATCACGTTCACCTCTTAGATAAGGCCCAATGGTAAACTTACCCCAAGCAGGTGCAACAATAGGAAGGCTATTAATATGGGCAAATAGAACGGCTCTGGCCCAAACTAAAAGCATATTGCCTAAGCCGGCTTTGGGTAATTGGGGATCAACTAAAAATTTATGGTTTTTATACATCTGCATACATTCTGGCAATAATTAATTGATCTAAATGAACCGTAATTTCATAATTATCAAAGTATTCTTCAGCCGCTTTCAATAGCTCAAACTTTTTGGGAAAACCTAAGTCGCCACCAAATGAGCGAAAATCATCAATAATAATGCAATTAATCTTACTTTTGTGCTTTGCAAGTATTTTTAGTTCTTCAACTGCTGGTTCTGGTTGTTCACCACATGCAGTTAAACCACCAGAAAAATGACCATCTAGAAAGACAAGAGCATTGGTAATTTCTTCAATTTCTAATAAATCAGACAATATTTTTGAAGCATCTCCTTGAATAACTTCAACGTTTTTATTATTAGATAAATATTTTTTTGCTTGTTCTGCAAGTTTTTCATCAAGTTCAATAGTATAGAGTTTATTAAAAATAGGAGCGCATCTCTTAGTTGTCACACCTAGATAAGTGCCTGTTTCAATAAAAACACTTGATTTTGTCTTTTTTTGCAGACTTTTGATTTGACGAAACTTCGTATAGCTATGTGGATTTTTAAATTGAAACGAAGCAATTAAATATAGATCTAGTATGTGCCCAGCCAAAGCTTGTAAATGTTGATCTTGATTGTTCATTTTAACTCCTAATTTTAATTTTTTTCAGACAATTATATGAATAAAATGTGTTTGAAATTTTATGCTACAAACTTAATGCAATATCTTTGAATAGGCAGTGATCATCTTGTGTCCATAGTCATCCCAAGAAAGAGATTTACGAGCCTGTTCCAAAGCGTTATTTGCCATTTCAAGTTGTTTATTGGGGTTTTCGTAGAGAAAAAGAATTTTTTCTTTAAGAGCCTCTACATCTCGAATTGGAACACAAAAACCATCAATACCATCTCGCACAATATCTTCACCACCTGTGTTAGTGGTATGAATTACAGGTAAGCCACAAGCCATTGCTTGAGGTTGAACCATTGCTAAACCTTCTTCAATTGAAGCTAGGCAAAATACTGAGCATTGGGAATAGAACCATCGTAGCTGATTTTGAGGTTGCTTACCTTTGTAAATAATGCGATCGCTCTGATATTTTGCTAAAAAAGGCTCTATCTCAGGAGAGATTGAACCTACAAACCACAGTTCAGCATCGGGTAAGTTCAACTCGTGAAAAGCTTGCAATAAATATTGCACTCCTTTACGCAGTGAGATACTACCACAGTGGATGACTCGAAAGATATTGTCTTCTTTTGGAACTGGATAAAACTCAGCTAGAGAAGTTCCAAAGGGAACATGAATTAATTTATTTTCTGGTACACCCAATTCTAAAAAACTACGCTTGACAAATAGACTCGGAATCGCAATATAGTCAGCTATATCATAGGATTTGATTTCTCTTTCGTATACGCCAGGATGAGTTTCGGTAAATTTCAATCCCCATTTTTCATACTCTTGTTGAAGAATTTCTGTTTGGTACTGCATATGACTACTACCACGCTCAAGCACTGTTTTAGCACCTAATTCTTGAGCGCGTTGCAAAGACCATAAGTTAGCACCTGACCAACCTACAAATAAGTCAAAATCAGATGATAAACATTTTGTTACTGACTGATCAAATTGCTCTAAAAACCAAAGTTGTAAGTTGCGATCGCGTCTTAATAAACTTGGTAGTCGATACCAAATACGTGATAAAACTTCTACATGCCATATAGAATAAATTAAATTTTTATCAATACTATATTTAGTAATTTCAAACGCTGGATAAGTAGATATTAATTTATGTAAATAACCTTTTTTTTGTAATTGTTGTGCTAGGTAAAAAGCCCAGAAACGCCCAAAAACAGAGATAGTTACTTGCATTAATTACTATAACTCCTGACTTTGTAAAGCCTGAGATTCTCTCAAGAGTGTACTTTTGATAACTTGATAAAGGTTTGCAATTTCCGTTATTCTATTAGTAATTGTATTTTGTAAAGCTTTCTGATAACCAGCCTCAGTAATGCTTGAAATCACATCAGGATTTTTTAAAAGATATTCAACTTTCTGTCTTAATTCATCAGGATTAGAAAAATAAACAGCTTCTTTATCTTCCAAAAATAAATTGAGTAATTCCTGGCTTCTTTCACTCAGCATCAGTGTTTTTGTTGCAGGAATTTCATAAGTTCTAATATTATGCCCCTCTTCATTTTGTGGACGGAGAATATTTAGACCCATTTTAGCAGAGCCTAAAATTTGAGGAATTTCTTGATAACTACACATTCCTTGACACAGACCTTTCAAGGATATTTCTTGACAATGATTATTCCAGTAATTTGAACCCCAAAGCCCTAATTTATAATCAGCGATCGCTTTTAAATAATGCTCTCGTTTCCGGCTAGCATCCCAGTTACCAATAAACGCTACATCGTATATTGGATTAGTCTGCCGTTGGGGAAAATGATATTCAACATCGCTACAAAAAGGGTGAAAAAAAGCTTGTTTAACACCATTTTCATGGAGACGTTTCACAAGTTCTTGGCTCCAAATAAAAGCCGCATTCCATAGAGGAAATCCACCTTTCACCCAGGAATTACTGTGGGTATGATGGGCATCTACGGGGTTATCTGTATAAAATACAAAGGCTAAACCATTCTGCTGTAAAGCCAAAATAGTATCAGGATGAATTAAACGAGGTGAGATTACTAAAGTCAAATCAGGCTGAAATTGATTTGCTTGTTCTACTAATTTATGATTTGCTGACTTTGCCAGCAATTGCCACGCCAATCGCCAAGCAACTTTATTCCAGAAGCCACCTAAAGATAAACTAGATGTTACTTCTTTCCAACTAAAATGTTGTACCTCGCAGCCTAAAGCAGAAAATCCTCGCCCGTAAACTTCTTCGGTACGCCCTATTTGTAAGTCTTCTCCTACAATTAATACTTTTTTCATTTCAGCTACTTTTACTTATAGATGATTAATAAAATCATTAACTTGATACAATAAATTTTAAAGCTTGTTTGAGTCCTTGTATATCTTCTTGATAGCTCCACTTCTGAATCAGTTTGAGGCTGCAATCTCCTGCAAAAGCATAGTTAGCGATCGCCCAGCGAATTGACTCTGCTAAAGCTGTAATATCTCCCACAGGATAAATCCGTCCATTTTGTTTGTCTTTCACCAAGTTCAGCGCACAGCCTACCTGATCGCTCACAACCACTGCTTTACCTGCATTCATGACTTCATTAATTGCTAATCCCCAAGGCTCGAAACCAGATGGTAAGATAAATACGTCACACAAATCATACATAGCAGGCATTTGGGACTGATTTTGAAAACCTAAAAAGCGAATTGACTTCCAACCTGTTTCTTGGGCTTGAGATTCCAGAGTTGGGCGTAATACTCCATCTCCCACAAACAAAAGGTAAGGCTCTGGTTCTTGCACACCATCAGATGAAAGCAATCGATAAGCGGCTAACAAATCATAGGGACGCTTGACATCAATGAGTTTGGCAGCATAAAGAATAATAGGTCTATGTGGATCTAAATTGAGCGATCGCCGTAGTTCTTCACGCTTAGCACTAGCTAGCATCGCACGCTTCTGGAAATAGTCATTGTCAACGGCATAGGGCATACAAAACAGGCGATCGTCTTGAATTCCATAACTCTTGTAAAACTGATAGTTGGAAGTTCCAATGTAGCAAAATCCAGCTATTTTCTGAAAAAGCCATTTCAGAAAAACTTTTTTTACCGTTTGTTTAATCGGATTGGTAGGTTTGCTTAAGTGATTAGCTTCTCCCCTTAGCAAAACGGGAATTCCCAAGTTATTTGCTGCCAATACTGCTTGGATACCACAAAGCCAAGACCATCCATGCACCCAAACTGCATCGAATTGTCCTTGTTTTAACTGTTTGGAAATATCTTTGGCAAGAGACTGTTGTAAGCTACTTTGCTGTTTCTGACTACGCCAGCAGTCTAAAAAGTGATAATCATAACCCTCTGTTAGAGGTACATCCCACTCAATTAATCGCCCAAAGCCTTCATCTTGATATGCTTTTAAAGAGAAATCACTGTAGAAAAAAACTTTCAGATCAATTTCGGGGTCGGCTGCAATCAGTCGCAACAGAGGAGCTTGATACTGAATTGGGTGAGAAACAAAGTAAGCTAAACAGACCATGATTTAGGTTATAATTTCAGAATATTTTAGGATATTTACCCGAAAATAATATCAATCACAATAAAATAATTATCCCTTTATATAATTAAGATTTCAAAAAATTAATTTTTTTAACTAAACAAAATTACGAATAAAAGATTTATCTATCTTAATCAAATTTGGGTTTATTATACTTCCTTCCCGCTGTAAGATTACCGATGTCAATTTTTCTCCCCTGCTTTGAAAACTCCCCTATGCCCCTAATCCCCACTCCCTGCTGTCTAAACGGTAATCTCTAGGTGGTAAAGGAGTAATTATGTAGCATTTTATTTGATGAATAATTTTACTATTTTCTTTTCCATAAACTTGGTGATTATGCGCTTAATTGTCCAATTGAAATAATCATAAATGAGTTGATATTGGAATTGCTTACCTTCAGGAATTTTGATTTGCCAGATAGCTTTCCATACAGGATGTTTACCATGTAGAAAACCGTTGAATATGCTAGGCCAATAATATTCAGAAACATAATGTTCTTCGTCTAGCACTATTTTTTCAAAAGACCAAGGATCTAACAGTCCTTTATCTAAAGCATATTGGCAAGTATCTAATAAATGGTTTATATGCCAAATAGCAGGCTGAAGCTGGCTATACTCAAGAAAACTACGAGGTACTTGATACAAATTTATATCATCTAATCTGACAATATTATCTCCTAAATATTTATGCGGATATACTACAAAGCTCACACATTTTAGTTGATGTTGATAAATAATATTTTCTATTTTTGTAAGATGTGAATGGGAAATTGGTTTTAAAGGAATCAAATCTTCTAATACTAGATAAGCATAATCTAAATTATTATATTTATTTGTGAGTTGTTTTAAACCTTCATATAACACAATTAGCCATTTATCTGATTTCACTGTAATTACATTTGGATGATTGATATTTCCTCCATCTGTTAAAAACCAAATTTCTGGATGATTTGGCCAACTATATTTCAGGTATTCAACAAAATAGTTACAGTACTTTTCGTATCCATGATATGTTAATAAAATTAAAATCATCTTGTTAGATTGTTGAAATTTTTGTGTTTAGAAAAATGATAGTAATTAGTACAATAATTTATCCGCGAATTGCTTTAATAACAGACTGATAAATGGACAACATCTGAGTTGTCACTGTTGCCATTGTTGGTGGAGGTTGGATACCAGCACGAAGTTGAGAAAGTAGTTTTTTATCGTCGCACAGTCCTTGCAAAGCTTGACTCCAGGCTGTGATAGAACTAGGTTCTACCAGGATGCCGTTGACTCTGTGTTGAACCAGTTCGGCAATGCCACCTAGATCAGAACCAATGACTGGAATACCAGCAGCAAAAGCTTCTAAGATTACCATTGGCCCAGTCTCCAACCATTGAGACGGCACAGCCAATAGGTCATAATCTTTCAAAGTCACCATCACTTTTTCAGCCGGAATTGCTGGTTTAAAAGTAATCTGGGGGTTTTTTGCTGCAAGAGTCTGTAATTCTTGTAAGTAGGCATCATTCGCCTGAGAAATTCCATAGATATCTAAGCTGATAGGTAACTGAGGTACTGTTTGTAACGCTTTGATCAGAATATGGATTCCCTTAGTGGGGTCGAGCCGACCCAAGAAAGCGATTTTTAAGGTTGGTGTAGCAGGTATTTGACTAGAGTTAGCTTTTTTTGGTAAGTTATGACAAAGTCCTTGGCGAATAACGGTAATTTTGTGAGCTAAAACTTCGTTGAGTAGCAAGACATCCTTGACCCAGTTACATACTGCCACAATATGATCAACTTCAGACAGTAAAGCGTGTAAAGCAGTATGGCGCAGACTGACTAATTCCGTTGTTCGTAGAGCTGTCCAAGCTCCCCCTTGTAAATTCAAGCTACCTAACCAATATCCTATTTGGGGTGACAGGCTGGCGATCGCCCTGGCACTAGTTCGATCCAGTCCTAACCCCTGTAACGTACACTGAGCGCAAGTTTGTAAATCTACCTTGCCATCACATATCTCAGTCCCCCATCGGATCATAGTTCCCCGTTGGCAACTCACCGTGGGCGTATGATAGGTAAACACCACGGGAATTTGCCGTTCTTTAGCAGCTTGTACTAACCGCAGAGAAACGCCGTTTGTGAAAGCATGGAGATGCACCAAGTCAGGCTGTTCTGCTTCCAAAATGCGACTGAATTCCAAGGCAGCTTGGCGATCACCCTCTCCATACAATTCCCGCAGATTTTTGATTTTGTTGGATATTGCATAGCGGCGTACAGGTAACTGATGATATAGATAGGACTGATTTATTTCCCCAGGTGCGGCTAACAAAACCTCAACTCCCTGTTGCTGTAAGTTACGTGACAAAGCATCAACGTATACTTCAGTACCTCCTACAGGGTCGGGATAGAAACCAAAGGGGACTTGAATAACTCGCATGATCAATCATTACCGTATTGAAACTAGTCACATTTCATGCATCTGTAAGCTTTTAGTTCGTCTCACTTTCATGAATTATCGAAGGCGACCAGATAATTTGGATGTTACCTTTCTGATGGTTGCACCAGCTAGAATAATTAGTCTTTCTCCTAAAGTTGGATCAGCAGGGATTGTATTTGATATTTTTCCTGATATATCACTTATACTTTGATAAAGAGAGCATAAGCGGTGAACACTCTTATAACAATAGTTATCTTTGTGAATTTGATAATAAAGACAATCAATAGGTTGATTTTTTTGCTCTACTTGCTGGATGATTTGATCATAAAACTTCTGATTAACAGCATATGCTGAAGTCGTTAGAGAATGCTGCAAACGATAGAGATTTTTAGAATACTTCTTGGGGTCTACAGCATATTGAAAATGCCCGGTGTATAGGTAAAACATGTCCCAATTTTCAGGCAGTTCCAAGAGACTTTTTTCTAAATTTTTATTAAACTTTTTAGTGAAATAAACATCATCTTCAAAAATCAGTACATTTTTCAAATTTTTCTCTCGAGCAATTTTGAGAATTGCGAGATGACTTTCCAGGCATCCTAAAGCGCCCAAGTTGTCCTTATACTCAGGAAACACATTATTTTTCCATGATATTGGAACGGTGATAGTTCTGCCATCTACAGCCTCAAATCTTTCTACATTAATCTTTGCTTGCTGGGCGTAATAACTAAATTGTTGCCATTTATCATTGCGGTGAGCAAGGTTAATACAGTAAATCTTATCAAAGAAAGTGTTTACATTCATTTATATATCAGCTCCTTCACTCGGCGGTAAGCCAAGGCGATCGCCTCAGCCTGTTCATATCCAAACCATTTTGTCAGCTGTCGTAAACTTCTGGGCCCAGAAGGTAGATAGTTGGGATTCAAGTTGTGGATTTTGGCAAGGACTTCGTAAAACTTTTGGCGATCATGTTCAAAGAAAAATCGTGCTACTCCTCCGTAAACTTTCTCTAGGGTGACTCGACGCTCTAGAGTGATGCCGCCATTAGCTCTCCAGAACTCTTCTACTTGACAAGCATTATTGAAACAATCTAAAACAAATTTAGTAGGATGACGGCGGGATAAACTATTAGCTCTGTGGACTCGATAATCTGCCTGTACGCTGGGTACATAAACAAACTTACCGCCCATCAAAGCTGCATCCAACAGAAAGCGGGCATCTTGAATAATAGGCAGAGATTCATTCCAGGAACCAATGGCTGCTATAATCTGGCGATCGTAAAGTAAGGCAGCAGGCGGTGCCCAGAAATCTGTAAACAAGGCAATTTGGGGATCAGCATGAACATCTTCAATCCGCCTTGCAATGACATTGCCTGGATGAAATTTGCCGTTTTCCGTTTCTTCTAATCGTTGCCAATCTGAGTAAGCGACATCAGCCTTGCTGCTAACTAAAGCATTAACTCTCTTTTCTAGAGCATCAGGTCGTAAAAGATCATCCGCATCTAAGTATTGAATAAACTTACCCCTGGCTAAGCCAGTGCCAAGGTTTCGTGCTGCACTAGCACCACGATTAGGGCTAAACTCGGCTCTGATTTTTGAGTTAAAAGAACGGATAACGTTTGCAGTACCGTCAGTCGAGCCATCATCAATGGCAATAACTTCAAAATTTTGCCAGGTTTGACAAAAAACACTTTCTAGAGTTTCGGCTAAGAATCGCTCAGCATTGTAACAAGGTATAACAACTGAGACTAGGGGAGTTGAGTTCATTTTCAAACTTGTCTATTCTGCCATACAAACGAAATCAGCCTGTGGAAATTGAGATAAAATCTGACTTTGCAAGCTACGCCTCTAAAGTCATGAGGGCGATTTACGAAAATGGAATAGGTCTATGTGCTTTAACTGTAAACACGGTTTCTCAATTAAATTCCAACTCATAATAGCCAATTGTAAAGCCAGAAAATTGCTCCAGAAAGAATAAAACTATCAATGGTGGGTCTCTATCCATGACCCGTAACCTGAAAAGTATTGTGCAATGGCATGGGTCTACAAAATATGTTATTGGAAATAGTAAAAAAATATCTTAAGCAATATATCTGTATTTTTTTAGTATTAAAAAAATACCCAAAATTCCTATAGCTAGATAAAGCATAAACTCCCAACTTAATGTCCACAGAGAACCATTCAAAGATTTTTCTACATACAAGGACATAAAGTTAGCAATATCTGGTTGTTTGATATATAAGAATAAATTTTTGAAAAAATAGCCAAATGGACTATCGTTAGCCGATATATAACCGCTAAGACTACCATTAACCTATATATATGCAATGGGACTAAATATAAAAACAGTCACAAATAAGCAAGCCCAAAAACCAGGAAAAATTCGTAATATACGATGCCATAAATAACGACCCAAGTTTGATGTTCATAGGTAACTTCGAGTTATTAAAAAACCACTAATAATAAAAAACTATGTACTGCTAAAGCTCCTGCTGTTATGGAGTGATTGCTGAGAATAAATAACGGGTCTCTACCAAAATTAGCAAGATGATAGCTATGTTGTAGTACTACCAAAATAGCCAAGAAGAAACGCAAAAACCCCAAGCTATTTTTTTTTGGATTAAAAGCAAGAGCTAGATTAGCTGTATGTGGACTCAACATCATGGCAATTCCTTCTTTTTCAGGCAGGCTGAATGATCAACGCAAGTTGCTACAACGCAGAGTCTGGGCAATCGCTCCACCATAACTACTTGATAAAATTTATATATCAGGACTTACGCACGGACTACGATTTTACGTCATTACGAGCTGAGCGTTGTAATCGCAAAAGCCTAGTTTTTCGTTACGAGTGCGTAAGTCCTATATATGTTTTGTATTGTAAAATAGTTACTAATAAACGCTGTGAGCAGTTCATCGGGCGCAATCAATTTTTAATTGGTATGAAAAATATAACAATCGCTGTCTAATTCTTCACCACTTGACGATATAGCTCTATATAGCGCTGAGCTTGTAGTTCTAGCGGGTACTCTTTTAGAGCGATCGCCCGACAATTTTGACTCATATGATGGCGCTGTTGATTATCTTCTAATAGCTCAACAATGCCATGACAAAAATCTTGAGTATCTTCTGGTAATGCTAAATAACCAGTAATACCAGGACGCACTAAATCAGGAACACCACCAATTTTGAAAGAAACCATCGGTGTTCCACAAGCCATGCTTTCTTGCAATACTAAGGGTAAGTTATCAGCACGAGTGGGGAAAATAAACAAATCAGCAGCAGAATAAGCAATACTTTTTAAGCGATCGCTGGTGATGTAACCAAGATTATAAGTTTCCATGTTTACTGCTTCTGAGATATTTTCACCACTACTGCCCATAACCAACAGCACAGTTTCAGCTTTTAGGGAATCAGGTAAGCTTTGTAAAATTTTTAAAAGTAAATCACCACCTTTACGAGTGTATGTGAGACTCAAAGCTGCAAACATCAAGACTTTTTTATTTGGTGGAATACCAAGGAGTGAACGGCACTGTTCAGTATCAAGAGGCTGATAAGCTTCTGTATCAATACCATAAGGTATATGATGAATCGGTATATCTTTGAGAATACTCTGCTTAGCTTGCTGATTCAGCCAATTACTAGGCGTTACAATAGTTAGATTTGAGCGACTGTAAACCCACTTTTTCAATTTCCACTCTAGGTGTGTATTATCTTTTGCTGTTCCTGGATAACTATCAAGATCAGGACATTTACCACAACCAATCTTCCAGCGTTCACAGTCATAACTGTAGGAGCAATGTCCGGTAAAACTCCACATATCATGTAGTGTAAACACAGCAGGTTTACCTGTTGTCAATGAGGGAATTGCTAAGTAACTAAAGTAGCCATGATGAAGATTATGAAAGTTGAGGATATCGGCTTGCTGATAAAAAGAATGCTTAGCAAGATCAAAACTGCTAATCCAGTTAAGATCGTTCAGTCCATTACGCCAAGTGAACTGATAAAGTATTTTTTCAATTAACGGTTGAGTCTGAGAAATTTCCCCTATGCGATCGCTGTTTGCTTTGAGTATTCCCACCAATATGCGAGAATTTACACCATGAGCTAGCAAACCTTGGTGTAGGCGGTAGCCTGCAATTCCAGCTCCATTACCGAGGTTATCAGATTGATTAATATGTAAAATATTCATTGAATAAAAATATGTTTATCTAACACCAGTGTTAATAAAAATTTAATTAGAAATCTTCCGCATCCTCAATGCAGAACGTAAAGGTAAATAGTAACGCCAGCGGAACCACTCAGGTAGCAACAGACTCATTTGGTTACTCAAGCCTCGCTTTTTCACTAACCGTATCCAATGATATATTCTTTGTTCTAAAGGCATAATTGGTAGTCTGGACTGGATCAAATCATCTAATTGATAATTCCAACTATGGTCACGAATCCAGAAAACATCTGGCTCACCAAGGAACATTTGATCCTTTGGAGGTGAAGTTACTTTTAGCCGAGGCAGAGTGGCAGCACGGGTGTATATTTGTTCCAAGGAACGCTGCCAGTTACGTCCTATGTGTAAATCAACAATACTCTCTTGGGTTTTTTCTCCTAGGGAAAGCCGTAATTCTTCATCCTCTATTAAACGTGCCAAAACAGTTGTGTATTCTTCCAGATCATTAACCCGAATCAAATTTCCAGTCAAACCCGGCATATCAGCACCAAAAATTTCACATGCATCGGAAGAATAGGGGTAGCGACTCACCAAGGGTACACCATAGCTTCCTGCTTCTAGCAGCGACGTAATCGAAACAAACGGATATGAGTCAACATAAATATCAGCTGCTTGATAATATCTAGCCGTATCTTCAGTATGTCCGAGGACGATGATTCTACCTTGGGTTTGCTGGATGGCGGTTGACCAATCTTCGCTACCACCAGGGCCAATAACAATTAAGATTGCGCGATTATATTGTTGTAATAATGAAACATGTGCGTCAGCAAAACTGATACCATCAGTCTTTCTGTACTTGGGCGCTCTAGCAATGGAAAGCAGTAGAACATTGTTTGCATCAATGCCAAGCTGTTGCTTCGCCTGTGTGCGAGACAGTAATCTGTGAGCAGGTTCCAAAATGGTAGGCAGGAGCATGTTACGCTCTGCTTCAATGCCTCGGCGCTTTTGTGAAAAACGCATACCAGACTCACGAAGATTGGCAACAATATCGCTCACGGATGAGCCTAACCAAAAGCAGTGGTCTCCGTGATTTATGTAAATAACAGGTGGAGATAGCTCTTTATTGGCAAATGCAATGATGGGTATAACATCATGTTCCCATATATGTAGCACCACTATATCTGCTGTTGCGGCAATTTCTCGTAGTTTTTTGGCTCGGGAAACATAACCACCAATAGTTTCGTTTAATAAGTAAATTTTGCCCTGACTATTGCTCACTAACTCTGTGATGATTTTGGGCACTTGATCAGGAGCTTGCTTTGTTAAGACCAGTGAATGCTCACGCTCCGTATCCTGTAGCATCCAGCGTCGAAGAAATCTGGGAATGCCTCCAAAAGGAGAAGAAATATTGGTAGAAACATGGAGTATCTTCTTTGGTATTTTGCCTAAAGAAGTTTTCTGATAGGGATCATAGCTTGTTTGTTTGATTTGGCGACCTATTGTCAACAAAATATCTTCAAGCTCCAGACTGGCAAAAAAACCACAATGTTTAAACTGTGCATGATACGCTGCAATTTCTGCATATACAGCTGCCGCGTCATACTTACCAGACTGTGCAAAATCTCTTGCTTGATCAAGCAGGCTGCTAAATACAGTAAAATTTTCTTGAATCAGCTGACTACCTTGTTCACGTCTGAGACGAAGTGTATCTTGCGCGATTATCTCCATAAAGCATCTGTTTGAAGTTTGTTTCTCGTGAAGGTTTATTTACAAGCTGTTTTTAAAACCTCGATCGCTCTATCCTGTTCTTCTTCGCTCATCTGATGGAACAGTGGCAAAATAATCGCATGATCCTGTGCTTGTTCGCTTTCAGCCAAGCGATCGCATTTTCCTACTTCACAGTTACAAGCTTGTTGACTAATCCCACAAGACCACGCTTCAATTTGATAAGCACTTTCGCGGTGAGCGCACATAATCCCGCGTCTTGTAGCGATACCAGCATCCAACATCGCCTGCATGACTTGCACTTGGTCGCATTTTTCTGGTAAGCGTACACAGTAACTCTGCCAGTTACTTTTTGCCCAAGCTGGCTCTGTTGGTAGTTTCAATCCTGGCACATCTGCTAGCTGTTGCTGATACCGTTGTGCTAAGTAACGCCGACGTTCCACAATCTCCGGTAGACGTTTGAGTTGTTCCCGTCCCACTGCTGCTTGGATGTCGGTCATGCGGTAGTTATAGCCCAACATCGGGTAAGACTCGAAAATCACTTGTTTGGCCCCGTGGCGCACGGTGTCGGGAATGCTCATCCCGTGTTGTCGCCACAGACGAAACTGTTTATCCCATTGGGGGTTATTGGTGGTCAGCATCCCACCGTCACCGGTGCTAATAACTTTGCGGGGGTGAAAGGAAAAGCAGGCTATATCGCCATGTGGCTTGCCAATTTTCTCCCACTGTCCGTCCCAGAGAATCTCACTGCCGATCGCACAAGCTGCATCTTCAATTACTGGTAGATTATATTGATGTGCAACTGACAAAATGGCTTTGAGGTCGCAAGGCATCCCCATTTGATGAACGACGAGAATCGCGCGGGTGCGATCGCTAATCACATCTTCTATCAATACAGGATTGATATTATATGTTTGTGGTTCAATGTCCACAAACACAGGTGTGGCACTACAGTAGCGGATGCTGTTAGCGGTGGCAATATAAGAGTGGCTGACGGTAATCACTTCATCCCCTGGTTGCACACCAACAGCTAACAGTGCTAAGTGCAATGCTGTGGTGCAATTGGAAACAGCACAAGCATACTTTGACCCTACATAAGCGGCAAATTCCTGCTCAAATGCGGCGACTTCTGGCCCTTGAGTCACCCAGCCGGACATGATAGCACGCTTGGCAGCTTCAGCTTCGGGTTCACCCATCCAGGGTTTGGCGATCGGAATATACTGCATTTTCTCAGACATTGCTTGCTTCCTTTGTCAGCTTTTGTTCGCGCCACCAACTAACCAACCGACGCAACCCTTCTTCTAACGACACCTCTGCTTCAAAACCCAGCAATTTCTTGGCTTTACTCACATCGGCTAGTCGCCGTTGCACGGGGTTAACTTTGCGCTCTGGGCCGTATTCTGGTTGTAAGTCTGACCCCATCACTTTAGCCAAACTATAGGCAAGGTCATTCAAGCTGGTTTCTACACTACTAGCAATATTAAACACTTCGTCGGTGACATCGGCTTTGGCAGCCAAGATATTGGCTCTAGCAATGTCTTCGATATATACAAAGTCCATTGTCTGTTTGCCATCGCCGAAAATCAATGGCGGCTTTCCAGCAACGATACGTTCCATCCAGCGGATCAACACCTCAGTGTATACACCGTAAATATCCATCCGTGGCCCGTAAACATTAAAGTAGCGCAACCCTATGTAGTCCAGCCCATACATATCATAGAAACTACGTAACAAGCCTTCATTAAAAGTCTTGGCTGCACCGTAGATGGTGCGGTTGTTGTATGGGTGATGTGATTCAGTTGTGGGAAACTCCTCCGCCATACCATATATCGAGGCTGATGAGGCAGCAACTACCTTTTTCACTCCAGCTTTCACTGCTGCTTCCAAAACATTAAAAGTGCCATCTGCCAAAACTTCTAATGCCAAACGCGGTTCTTCAGCACATTGAGTAATCCGGATTGCTGCCTGATGAAAGACTATATCCACACCTTGCATGACTTCAGCTAAAAGTTTTTGATCCCGGATATCGCCTTCCACAATTACCAAGGGACCATGCTCTTTTGCCCAAGCGAGGTTTTGCAGTTGTCCGCGTGTGAAGTTATCCAAGACAATAATCTCAGAGACTTCTTCTTTGACCAGCAAATCGGCAATATGCGAGCCAACTAAACCTGCACCACCTGTAATTAATACTCGACTATTTTGCATTTTCTTGGAGTTTTATAAGTTGTTCTTCTAGAATTTGAATACGATTTAGTAAATCAGATTTACTTAAACCCAAGGTACTTTTTACAGATTTTATTATATTTGCTGCTGCTGTTTTTTCTTCCCCTGGAAATTGCACTTCCCAAATTCTCAGTACGCCGTCACCTGTCAGCACATCGACAAAACCTGCTGTTTTGGATCTGCCAATCACTCGGCCGGGGATACGCCCCACATATAAGGGCGGATTATCTACAGGCTTGGCTTGCCACACCAGCAACTTTTTCCCTTCAAAGTAAGTATAAGCGCCAGGAAAAGGAGACACTAAAGCCCGAATTAAACAATCTATAGTTCTAGTGTCAGCTGACCAATTAATTTCACCATCTTCAGGAAGGCGAGTACAACAATAAGTAGCTTCAGCACTATTTTGTGGTACGCCTGCATAACCATTAAAGGTCTTGATAACTGTGTCTTTTAAATGTTCCTCCTGAATTTGATTTAACTTTTCATATATCTCGCCTACATTATCATTAAACCCAATGGGAATTAACTGTTGAAATAAAATATTTCCCTCATCCAGACCAGCCGATATTTTATGAATAGTTATTGCTGCCCAAGGTTCATCATTAATAATTGCCCAATTGACATTGGCTCGACCGCGATAATGAGGTAATGGTGAATAATGAACATTGATAAATGTAGACAGTTCAATCAGTTCCGGTGGTAGTATTTGGTTATAAGAAGAAACTACCACGCAATCCGGTTGCAATTGTAATATGAGCGATTTAATTTGTTTTTGAGAAGTATCTGAAAATATGGGAATACCCGCTTGTTCAGCTAGACTGACAACGGGATCATCTGAATCAGATTCAGTGTCTACATTTCTCACTACCCCTTGCACGTTGCACTCTGATAGCAAAGATTTGAGTGCGCTGAAGGTAGTGGTACCGATACCGATTAAAAGTACATTAACCATTCACCACCTAACATTCACAGCATTTGCACAAATTCCATACCTGAGTTATCGGACTGTAAAGATTGTCGCCAAATCACTTCTGCCGCTTTCAGCCCTCCTGTTTGCAGTCGGATAATCGGTTCTGGGCCTACTGCTGAGGGTAAAATACCCATATGCCCCGGTTTCGGCTCTACTTCTGGACATAGTGGTATGTTATGGGATACGAAGGCTGAGCGCTCGATGTCTCCCCAGTACTGAGCTACCAATGCTCCTGGCCAATACTTGGCGATCGCAGCGGCATCTATAGTAGATAATACTGGCTCTGGGCGGGGCTGTAAAGCCACCAAAAGCGCATCATATGTTTTGTCAATGGGTGCTGCGGCGATACTGTCAACAGTATCTACATTAGCACCAGCATTTACTAAACCACGTTCAATAAATGAACTAAAAGGGTTATCACACAGCAATAAAATATTGCTTGTATAAACGGCAACTCCTGCATCTAGTAAGAGCTTGGCTGCCATGATTCCCAAAAAGGAAAATACATCCACACTAGGATGCCGTTCATTTACACCTGCGACTTTGATATGGCGCTGCCTACAGACTATGAGATCCACATCCTCTGGTCTAAACTCCCATGCTTCGTACATTAAGCCAATGACTGCTGTGGGCTGCATCTGAGCAATCATTTCTGCATTAATGGGACGGACATGTCCACTATTTGTGATAATATCAGCTTGGGCAATAATATCTGCGGTTTTCTGGGTGAGAAATTCCAGGCGATCGCTTACCCCTGCGAGTTCGGCTAGTTCCAGTGTTTGGGCTTGAACTTGTTCTAGGGTGCCGTAACGACTACTGCGAGCGATGGCAAACACCTTTTTTGCACCAGCGATCGCTGCAATTACAGGCGTGACTGCATAGGCTCCTGTGGCTGCTTCTGTCAGCACTGTTAAGTTATCGAGTTGCAGATCGCACCGCTCAATGGCCTGCTGCATTAGCCTGACGAGGCGTTGGGAGTTTAAACCAGGACGGGAATCGTACATTAAACAGTCACTCCCTGAAGAAGGCTTTGCAGAGTTTGAGCAACAGTATTAATTTGTGCGGGTGAGAGTTCGGCATACATGGGTAGTGAAAGTACTTCACTAGCAGCTTTTTCTGCGTGGGGGAAATCTCCAGCTTGATATCCCAAGTCTTGGTAAGCTTCTAGCAAGTGTACAGGAATCGGATAATGAATACCTGTTTGGATACCTTGCTCATTGAGCTTTTGCTGCAATTCATCTCGTTGGAGCGATCGCACCACGTATACATGGTAAACGTGGCGGCTATAAGGCATGAGCGTGGGAGTTACTAACCCAGAATCCGCCAATAGCTCATCATACTGCTTGGCATTTGCGATGCGTCCCTCTGTCCATGCCTCTAAGTAGCGCAGTTTCACTCGCAATATTGCTCCCTGTATACCATCCATGCGATAATTGTACCCTTTAAGGACATGGTGATATTTGCGTTCTTGTCCCCAGTCGCGCAGCATCCGCATGGTACGGGTATATTCAGGATTGTTGGTGACTATCATCCCTCCTTCACCATAGGCTCCTAGGTTTTTTCCTGGGTAAAAACTAAAACATCCAATATCACCGATACTACCTACGCGTTGCCCTTTGTACTCAGCACCATGAGCTTGTGCTGCATCTTCTATTACAGTCAATCCATAACGCCGAGCAATTTCCAAAATTGGCTCCATATTCGCTGGTTGACCGTACAAATGCACAGGCAAAATCGCTTTTGTGCGATCGGTTATGGCTTTTTCAATTTGGGTAACATCTATGGTGTATGAAACAGGGTCAATATCTACAAAGACGGGCGTAGCGCCTGTATAACAGATTGCTGCTACGGTAGCCACAAAGGTGAAAGGTACGGTAATTACTTGATCACCAGCACCAATGCCAGCTGCTAGTAGTGCTAAGTGAAGGGCGCTCGTACCTGTATTCACAGCAATGCCATAATCAGCATCACAGTATTGGGCAAACTCTTCTTCTAAGGCTGTAACCTCACTCCCTAAGATGAATTGGGTACTCTCTAGTACTTTCAATACAGCGGTATCAATTTCGTCTTTAATATTTAAGTATTGAGTTTTCAAGTCTAAAAATGGAATCATACTGCTACCTCTGCTAAATTCAGTTCAACCAATTGACCACGCTGCTTAATGGACTGGGTAGCAGCCTCAAGAATCCTGACTATCCGCAGTCCTGCTTCTCCATCGGTAATGGGACGAGAGCCTTGTTCGATGCAACGAATGAAGTGTAACCCTTCTGTCCGTAGTGCTTCCGTCATATCTAATTGAGGAGACCACATATCGCCTGTGCGGTAGCCAATCAGCATCTGGTACACGCTTTCCGAATTACCATTGACGGTGATTCCCTTGTCGTAAATCTTGACTTTTTCGCTAGGTTCCAAGTCATCGTAAACAATCATCCGTTGACTACCACCAATCAGTGTACGGCGGACTTTCACTGGTGCTAACCAGTTGACATGGATATGAGCAATCAAGTTGCTTTCAAAAAATAACGTTAAGTAGGCAATATTTTCTGGTTCTCCTGGAACGTGGCTGATCCCTGTAGCGGAGACAGCATAAGGCTGGGATGGCAATAGATAATTCATGATTGAGAGGTCATGAACCGCTAAGTCCCAGATGACATTGACATCATGCTGAAAAAGTCCCAAGTTGACACGTACAGAATCGTAGTAGTAAATATCTCCTAGTTGATTGCTGGTGATCAACTCGTGCATTTTGCGTACAGCACCTGTGTAGACAAAGGTGTGATCCACCATTAGCACCAAGTTGCGTTTTTCTGCCTCTTCAATCAGCCGCTTTGCCTGTTCAGAGGAGGCTGTCATTGGTTTCTCTACTAGTACATGCTTACCAGCCTGCAATGCTGCCAAAGCCAAGTCGAAGTGAGTTGAAACTGGTGTGGCAATCACCACAGCATCAATTTTAGGGTCTGTAAATATGTCTCGACAGTCTGTGGTCACTTGGATGCTGGGATAACGAACTTGGGCTTTTGCCAAAAGTTCTGGTTTAAAATCACTGACTTTTGTCACTTGGGCATTTGGAATTTCAGCAAAATTCCGCACTAGGTTAGGGCCCCAGTAACCATAGCCAATGACACCGATATTAATATTGTTTCCCATTGCTTTTAACTAATCTGAATCTATTTTCAACTAACTAGCAAACACTACTTGATTGCTCGCAACTTGGCTGCGATTTAGCATAAAAAAAGCTGCTATTAGCAGTCATTTTGAGTTTGCAACGATATGATAATATTCCCTCAACATTTCCACATTAGTAGGGAACTGTTAGAAGGAATATCATACAGCACATATTTAAAGGAATGATTTGATCTGCTTTGTTTAATCTATAGCAGGAAAAATTGATTTTTTTTCAAGGTAGGTGCAAAAATTGCACAACCTAAAATCTCAAAATTAATTATATCATTCCTTGACAAAAAAATGGAGTAATTTAGGAATCATCAACTACACTTTTATACTTTTTGTCTAGTTTCTTTGATTCTTTGTAACAGCACGTCTCTGGAAATTTTACCTATATTTTAATGAGTTTCTTTTAAAATTTTTGATTCCTAATAGAGATACCAGTGCTATTATGACTGCTGAACTTGGTTCGGGAATTTGGGATTTCCTGGTAAATATAGCATAATTAGCTTTTTGATAATTTAAGAGTTCAATGTCTTTGCTATTTCCTCTAAAATCAGACCAATATGTAATATAGTTAACTATTTTATTCCCAATGTATATTGACGAATTGCTAGCAACTACACCATCATATGGAATCAGCATGTATGAAATATTATTTAATTGCGTGGGAGTTGTTTGTTGACTATCAAATATGGCGAGAATGCTATCTACAACATTTTTAGCTTTCTGGGAATTGTTCCAAAAGGTTGGTGAATTAAAATTAGGGCTGTTCACATGACCAAACAAGTTAGCAAAAGTATCATACTTGAAAGTAACATCATAAGTTATATCATCTATGACTAAGCCTTCAATAGCACTAACATTACCTTGACTTGTGTATTTAACTTGAGCTGCTTGCGATGGAGCCAAACTAACCAAAATACTAGCAACGCTCACAACAGAAGCTAGACAACATGCTAGTTTGGAATTAACAAATTTCTGGTAGGATAAGCCTGATTTGGTAATCATTGCAAAAAGTAGTTTAATAACTGACTGATTACAGAATACCAAAAAAAATTTTTTTATACATGCGTAAATATTACTACTTACGTAATGATTTGAATAAGAAATCTCAGCAATATATATGCTGAGATTCATAATCAAGGGCGGTGAATTTTTATAACAGATTAAAATAGTGCAATTTACAGTCTGAAATCACCTTACTATCTGGATTCCTACTAGCGTTGATTTATCTCAAGTTTACACATAATTGATATTAGCTCAAAATACTAGCTGTCATTTGTGAGTTTTGGCAGCGATCGCGGACATCACCGATGATTCGAGCTGGCACTCCCGCTACAATTGCATAGTCAGGAACATCACGAGTCACTACTGCCCCAGCCCCAATTATGGCTTTTTCTCCTATAGTTACCCCGGGACAGATGGTAGCGTTACTACCAATAGATGCACAGCGCTTTACTAGAGTCTTGACTGCATACCAGTCATCTTCTGTTTTCAAACTACCATCTTCATTGGCCGCACGCGGATAAAGGTCATTGGTGAACATAACTCCATGACCAATAAACACTTCATCTTCAAGGATAACGCCTTCACAGAGGAAGCTGTGTGATGAAATTTTACATCGACTACCTACAATGACATTTTTCTGAAGCTCGACAAAAGTACCAATTTTCGTGTCATCACCAATAACGCAACCATAGAGGTTCACGAGATGAGGATGAAAAATTTTGACGTTGTTACCCAACTTGACATCATCATTTACTGCCATTACTGATCTGCCTATTTAACTAAACCTAAATTAATACTTTTCAACAGTTTTCCAAACAGCATCTTCTAAGTAAATACACTCATCAGCTTGCCATTCATACTCTTGACGCTCAAAATTGTGCATCGTGACCTCAAACGGGCAAATTTCCGTGAGATTTTCTAGCAGAGTACTGCTGCGGCGCTCAGAAAACCATGTTGTTAAGCTGTACGAACCCATGTAGAGCCTAAATTTAGGAATCTCACATCGCAGAATAAAAGTTCCTGCTTCTCGTCGAAACGGTGCTTCTGGTTCGTAAAACCAGAAAATACACATAGCTTGTCGAAGCTCGTTCACTACTTGAAAAGAGAACCACAGACTTTCATGGGGTTTGGTTATATGTAGGGCAAACTCGAAAGTAATGGGTTGTCCCCAAGAGTGAATTCCTTCTGTTTCAGAGGAATGTACCCTTGCCCAAGCTACATAGTTACCAGTTTTATTCAAAGGAGCTTGATAAAATGCAGGTTGCTCATTAAAAGCTTTTTGTCCGGCAATATACAGCTGCACAGCTTTAGCGGTATTACCATCAAACTCAATGTTACCTTTAGAAAGCAGTATGCAACGCTTAGTAAGTTGGGCAATAGCTTGCATACTGTGACTGACGAACAAGACAGTCCGTCCTTCTTTGGTGGACACATCCCCCATTTTTCCCAAGCATTTCTTTTGAAATGCTGAATCGCCCACTGCTAAAACTTCATCGACTATTAAAATTTCTGGCTCTAAATGAGCTGCCACAGCAAAAGCAAGGCGCACATACATTCCAGAAGAGTAACGCTTGACCGGAGTATCTAAAAATTTCTCGACTTCGGCAAAGGCAACAATTTCATCAAACTTTTTCTTAATTTCAACTCTACTCATACCCAGGACAGAACCGTTGAGATATATATTCTCTCGTCCGGTTAGTTCCGGGTGAAATCCTGTGCCTACTTCTAGTAAGCTTGCCACCCGCCCTCTAATAACAACTTGTCCTTTTGTGGGTTCAGTAATTCGACTTAAAATTTTTAATAGTGTCGATTTTCCAGCACCATTACGTCCAATAATACCAATGGCTTCGCCTTGTTTAATATCAAAAGAAACATCATTTAATGCCCAAAATTCTTCACGGGATGGATTGCGGTTTTTTTGAGCAGATGCTTGAATAAATTTCTGACCTATGGACTTAACTCCATGAGCAATCACATCTCGCAGTGCTTTATAGCGATAACTAGTGGAACTATCCTGCTGGTGAGAAATGATATATTTTTTAGCGAGATTCTCTACTCGAATTACATTATTAGACATCTATCTAGTCCAGCCTAAATTATGTCAGCAAAAGTCCGTTCCATTTTGCGGAAATACCATATCCCGCTTACCAGTAAAAGTATCACTAAAGCCAAAGATATTGTGAATCCCGGCCAGTAAATTGTTGCATCCCCACCTAGAATAGCCCAGCGAAACCCATCAATGACGCCTACCATTGGATTCACAGAATAAAGCAAACGCCACTGTTCTGGCACAACACTGCTACTAAAGCCTACTGGTGATATGTACAATCCAAACTGCATAATAAATGGTACAATGTAACGAAAGTCACGGTACTCCACATTTAACGCTGCCAGCCACAGACCAACTCCCATTGAAGCGGCAAAAGCGATACCAATAAACAACGGCAATGTCAGTATTCGCCAATCGGGAACAAAGTTATACCAAGCCATTAAACCCAGCAGAATGATGCCAGAAATCATGAAATCTACAAAGCTGACAATTACAGCACTGATCGGTACAATTAGACGCGGGAAATAGACTTTGGAGATTAGATTAGCATTACTAATTAGACTGCTACTGCACTCACCTAGGGCACTAGAAAAAAACTGCCAGGGGAGCATGGCAGCAAATACGAGAATTGGATAAGGTACTGGTGAAGGTAATTTTGCTAATTTTCCAAACACTACGGTGAAAACTACCATTGTCAAAAATGGTCGGATCAGCGCCCAAGCTATGCCAATCGCCGTTTGCTTGTAGCGTACAAGAATGTCACGCCAAGCTAGAAAATAGAACAGCTCCCGATAGCGCCAGAGGTCTTGCCAATACTGGCGCTCACTTCGCCCAGCTTCAATTACCAACGTCTGCTCAGATGGCATACCTTGACTTTTCATACTACAACTAGTTGAAGACTATTGTGTTTAACTCTTAAACTACAAACTGGAAATCTTTCATCCCCTGAAAGCCAACGAGCTTGGCATGTCTGCGAGTAAACTCACCTACAGAAGGGTTGCCTTGAGGATCAATCACCCCTGTCACCTGCTGCCAAAGCTGTTGTGGTGCTAACGAAAGTTTATAGGTACGTCCATCGGATTTACGGACGTGATACCAATTCTTTTGCTGACAGTGTTCACACCAAAAAGCTTCTACCCACTCACCATCGATAGGAACAGCAGTTTTGTTTGCTACTAGCATTAATGCATTCCGCCGACTCATCCCCCGTTCCTGTAACTGACCTGGTTGATCAGCAAATATCTGATATTTCTGACTAACACTATCTAAATAGCAGCCATGAATTGGGCAGTAAATAGCCCGTCGTTTTGAACGTTTCCGATTTCGGTCACACCTTCTCTGCAATTCGACCTCCCAGATAAATAAACAGCACAAAACAAGGAAGGTTACGTTGGAGGGACTGAGATCAATCTTGACCATCAAAGCCCAACTCCTAAAATTTAGAGCTAATAAAATTAGAGTAATTAAATTGTTAACTCTGTTTTTCTAGTTTTTGTATTTAAAAAAATTGTATAAACAGAGACTATTTTTTTGCTATGATCAAAATTTTTTTGGTGAATGAATCAGGTGTGTAAAGCAAAATTATTTGGCTTTAGCATATTATTTGAATTTTTAGTAATTGGTGATATTTAATTTTTGACGGATAGGCAAATCATAACATATTTTGACACTGTATTGTTTTTTTCAGCAAAATTAACAGAATATTTAAATTCAAATTTACAAGGGCATGTTTGATAAGTATTCATGAAGATTTCTTCAAAACAATATAAGAAAAAATAAATAACTTGATTTTAATTAGTGCAATTACATATGATTTATGCTGTAAACATTAATTTTAATTAAATACTGCTACAAATAAAGTTGCCTTGAATTTTAAGTCAGCATTTGTACTTGGTTCTAGCAAACAGTCTATCTTCTACAGAAGCAATTTTTGGAAAAAAGTTAGTATTTCCATTGATTGTAAATTACAGTACAGAGAAAGTATTACCAAATTTGAAATAGCAATCTTTAACACTATTTATACTGGTAAATACTTTCTCTGAGTTTTATATTAATCCCTCCTGAATGATGTGAAAAAACTGCAAGTAATGGGAAATTTTTGTCTTTGCAAAATAAGCCAATAGGTATAATTCTCACTGAATTAAGTTTATTTTCAATATAACTTAGCTTGCAGGACTGGTTGTGCTGTTGATATCTGCTAAAGTCTTATAACTTCAAAGCTCAATTCCCATTATTTTGTCTGGCTTTGAGACATAGTTATGATCTCATCAGGCAATATCGCTTGCTGTAAGACATCAAGGTATTGTTGAGAAATAACTTTAGGTGTGAAATGCGATCGCAAGTACTGACGACCTGCTTTACCCATTCGTTCCCCAAGCTGGGGATCACGACTGAGCAAACGAATAAATTGAGCTAGACTATGACTGTCTCCATTATCAAATGTGCCACCACAGTCAGCTTCGGCAATTAGTTGTCTTAAGTATGAATATGGTGAACAAATCACTGCCACTGGTCGTCCAGATGCTAAAGCTGAGTAAAGCTTACTAGGAACAACTAAGCCCTCCGTAGATTCATCCACACTCACTAGTGACAAATCGCAAGCTGTCAGGGAATAGGGTAGTACCTGCTTGTCTTGATATGGTAAAAATGTGAAATTATTCAGCCCTAATCGATTTACTTCTTTAATTAACTCATCACGTTTGGCTCCACCACCAATACATACAAAGTGAATTGGCTCGTCTTGCAGTTCCTTGGCAGCTTCTAGCATGGTGTCAATGTCATGACAGCGACCCATATTGCCAGAATAGAGAACAGTGAATGTGTTAACCAAGTTATGCTTCCAAGCAAACCAGTTCTCTTGCTTGGTAATTGGCACAATCAAATCAGGGTTAGCCCAACTGTGGATTACAGAAATCTTATCGGCTATTTGCGGACAATTGGCAACTACCCGCTGTTTCATCGCTGGACTGAGAACTATAATTCCCTTGGCGTTGAGCCAAACTCGCCTGTTGATAGCACGCCACAATTGTACCAACCAGCTATCCTTTGAAACTACTCCCAGAGCGATCGCAATATCCGGATAGAGATCATACAGGATGCAAACATAAGGTAACCGGAACAAGGTATAAGCCAAGTATCCGATAATTGGTAAAAACGGGGGAGCGGTAGTCAGCAACAATACATTTCTGCGACGCCAAGCTCTAAATAGATAGAGTACAGCACGCAAGGTGTATAGAACGCCATTAATAGCTTTACCACGAATCCTTCCTGGCCAAAGTTGGGCAGTGCGCGATCGCTGAATCCGGATTCTCTCTGTGCGTTCAACAGCTGGAGCCGTATGAGATTGAAATGCATATCCAGGCTGACTGGTAAACACCTCAACATCTACCCCTTGCTGGCCTAATTGTTTCACAAGTTCCTCAATCAATTGTCCTGTAGCTGCATAGTCTGGGGGAAAAAACTGAGTGACTACAGACAATTTAATTGATTCCTGAGTTTTAAATGAATGCTCATTCTTAATTTCTGAACGAGTAGAAATGGATTGCAACAATTTGTGATTAATCCATTGATTAAGTCTCATCGTCTCTATCCTGGTTTAAATTTAGAAGTTTTATTGAAAATACTACCCAACTGCTTAAAGCATTAATTTCCATGACAAACACACCTGGTATTGATAACAATTTTCAATCTGAATCCAGGTTTAATGTATTAATCACCTGCTATACAACTATCTTGACTGAGATTGTGTATACTTACACGAGCCTCACTGGCAACTAGGTGATTAGTACTAGCTATCCACTTGTTTGCTTTAATTGATGTACTTCCTTTGGACACGGGAACACAACGAGGAGGAAAAGAAGTTTGAGTAGCGATGAACAGCTTTTTGCTAGGGATTAAACCTTCCTTACAGCAAGCTGATCTACAGGCTTATAGGAAAAATTTTTTGATGCCCAAGGAATTACTTCTATAGAGATTACCACTATTTCGCATTAATACTGAAATTTATTTGAGAAATTCGGAATTTACGATTATTATTAGCCTATTTGCTGTTTTTTCACCTTGTTTTTGCTTACTTGTTTTGATTGCATGTAATTTTTAGCGAGAGTATTATTCCCCTACTATTTTAGTACATGTAATTTCGAGTTCTAGAATACCATGTTTCAAAGTTAACAGTTGTACTTTATCAAAAATTCATTTTAGTAGTATATCTTTAAACTTTATCTTCACAAAATAGAAATTGGAACCAGTATATCTTCCTACCTATGCTGATTACTAATAATTAGCTATTTATTGATATTTTAAATAAAAAAATTAAAAATAATTATTATTAATAAAAATACTTTTAACTCTAGATATAGACTGATATTTGCAATTCATTTAGCATTGAAATTTTATATTTATACATCCAGAATATTCTTTATTGAAGCAGTTATAAATTATTTATTTACTACCAGAAAGCAAAGTCAAAATATTGATATTAAATTAGCTACTAATTTGAGATACTTAGAAGATATTGAAAAAAATGTGCAAGATAATTAACTCAGCAATGTCTAAGAGGATATTTGAAAAGTATTATGCGAAACATCAAAGTCATCAAAGACCTAACCCCCTAACCCCCTTCCCGACGCGGGAAGGGGGAATTCAAAGCCTCTCTCCGTTTCGGCTATCCATTACCCAGGTCTTTCTCAACATTTGTGAGAGTATTGACTCACGTTTTTTCTAAGAAGATTTCTTAGAAGTCTAATTTAACACTAACCCCAGCGACTAGAAGTCGCGGCTACACATACAAAACCCACCTACCCTTCTCCTTCGGAGACGCTTACGCGAACGGGAACGCCAAGGGCGAACGTGGGTTAAAAATCCTTATTTTTTCGCGTTTTCCGCGTTCGGCTTCGCTGTTCCCGTTCACCGTTGGGCGAAGCCCTTCCCGCAGGGTAGGTGTTCCCGCTTTCTTAGGGTAGGCGGACGCGCGTTTGTGTAGTAGCGAATTATATTCGCCCTATACTTAAAAGACATCCTCTAAACCTGATTAGTTCGTCTTTAATTCTCAATAAAAACCCAGTTTTAGCGAGAATATTAAGTGCGAATTTGTCAAGTATGCCTAACCCCTCAGCCTCCAAGATGGTTATAATACCGGGGTTTCAAGATTGTAATGAAAGATGTGGGTAATGCATAGCTCCGTTTCGGGGAGAGGATTGGAGAGGGGTTTTTAATATACTTTATGACTTTCCAAACAACCTCTAAGGACGAGCCTCATCCTAGCCTTTGGGAAGTCCGAACACTCGTGACGCTCGTTTGCATGATTATGTTTCATCTTAGGAGAAGACTCGCGCAACGCTTATGCTAAAAATACTTCATACTTTCTTTAACTTTCTTCACTAGAGCGAGGGAGTCTCACCGTAGGGGCTTGGGAGAAGGTAATGAGATTAGTCCAGCAATGCTTTCCATTCATGGCGACGGCTAATACCACTGATACAAATTCTTTCACCCATGCTTCCTTGCTCAAGAGCTGCCTATTTGTATCAAAATTAAAGTAAAACGGCATAACTTGCGGGTTTTCAGAAGGAGTGCGGCGAGTGGGCACTCTACCCTAATCTGCCAGAAGCTGGTCTAGGAGAATCTACGGCTTCTGGTGTACAGTACGATAAGCTGCTTTGAGCAAGGCGCTCACCTAGGAAAGGACAGCCCGTTAAAAGTATACCCTTACCACTTTGTGTATAAGTCTGATACGTTGAAGTATCTCACTTTGGCGTGAAACGGCTATTAACACCTCAATTCTGAACCTTCTATAATTGTCAAGAAACAGTGTCTTGTATTTTCACTTAAGTGACCTCAGCTTTTAAAAGCTGTTAAGCTAATGTGCATTCATACAAACTGCATGTACAAATTTTGCCTTTTGTATTACAAAATATTAATAAGAGATGGAAAATTATTCTTTTCAACCCTCAAATTCTGATCGCAGTAATAACTCTGTACCTCCATTTGTTCAGAATCAACCTGTTTCATGGAATGAAGCACAAGGAGATGACTGGAGTTTAAAAGAATTTCTTGGTGTTGTGCGAAGACGAGCAATTGTCATTGCAGGGGTTAGTATTACTATGATGGCAACAGTTGTTGTCACCTTAATCTTGAACCCAAAGCAACCAGAATACGAAGGCAATTTTCAATTGTTAGTGGAACCTGTTAATGATGATATCAAAACGGTCGATGTTGTTAAAGATGCTAACTTAAGTCAGTCTAGTCTAGATTACGAAAGTCAAATTCAGGTTCTCAAAAGTCCTGAATTAATGGGAAGTATTGTTAAACAGTTGCAAGCTGTCTATCCAGATATAAACTATGATTTTATCATCAACTCACTGACGATTACTCGTCTAGCGGAAACCAAGATTATACAAGTTAGCTATCGAAATCATGAGCCAAATCAGATTAAAGTTGTACTCGATAAAATTGCTAAAGAATACTTAGACTATAGCCGAGAAAAAAGGCAAACTAAGTTGCGTCAGGGAATTAAGTTTGTTGAAAAAGAGTTACCATCTGCACAAAATCGAGTAGATCGGTTACAAAAAGAACTGCAAATGTTTCGGCAAAACAACAACTTTGCCGATCCAGATACCCAACTTACATTAGTTAGTAGCCAAGTTAGTTCCTTAACTGAACAACGACAAATAGTTGATCGAGACTTGGCACAAGCTCGTGCTAATTTGGCTATTTTACAAGGAGAGAATGGTAAGTTGGCAATATTAAATAATGCTCCTTTGTATCAGCAGTTACTTGCTCAAGTCCGACAATTAGATGTTCAGATTGCGACGGAATCAACTCGTTTCCAAGATGATAACCCAACTCTCCAAGCATTGAAGGAAAAAAGGCAAAGCTTGTCACCTTTATTACTTCAAGAGTCAAAGTACGTTTTGGATGCAAAACTTGCAGAAGTAGTCAATCAAGTTCAACTTCTGGAGGTGCAGAGCCGACAGTTGGCTAAATTAGAACAGGAAGTTCAACTCAAACGTAAGCAATGGCCAATTTTGGCACGAAAATACACGGAACTACAGCGGTCATTACAGATTGCTACTGAGAGTCTGAATCGTTTTTTATCTACTCGCGAAACCCTGCAAATTCAAATATCTCAGACAGAACTGGGTTGGCAGTTACTTAAAGCACCAACGAAGCCCGAATATCCTGTTGTTTCTTCCGATTTATCACGCAATTTAATACTGGGAATAGGTGCAAGTATCCTTTTAGGAGTTGGCGTTGCTTTACTGATAGAAAAACTTGACAATACCTACCATAATCTTGATGCCCTAAAAGATAAAGTCAAATTACCATTATTAGGAAATATTCCATTTGAAAAGCAGGTTCATAAGGATCAAGAAAGCACTAGCGTCCACACCTTAAAAGAAAAGATCAAATTGCCCTTATTAGTCAATAATCAATTTGAAAAGCAAGTTCAAAAGAATCAAGACCGCATCTTTAACCCAGAAATTTCTCTAATAAAAGTACAAAATCCCCTTTCTGAGGGTATTTCTAGCTCAAGCATCATACCTGAGTTAGATTACAGCAACTATTCCACAAAGTTTTTAGAAGCTTTGCGAGTACTTTATGCAAATATTCAACTACTGAATGCCGATCGCGAGATTAATTCGATTATCATTAGTTCAGCTATGCCTGGTGACGGTAAATCTACAATTGCTTTGCATTTAGCCCAAATAGCTACAGCAATGGGGCAACGAGTACTACTTGTAGATGCCAATCTTCGCCAACCAGTGATTCATACTCTATTAGGTTTAAATAACCTGTGGGGATTGAGTAATTTAATTTCTACAAACTTGCCAGTAGGAGAAGTGCTTAAACAACTACCTTCTATGAGCAAATTATCTGTAATCACTGCTGGGCCAATACCACCTGATCCCACAAAATTGCTTTCGTCTGAAAAGATGCAGCGACTGATGGCAGATTTCCATAATAGCTTTGACTTAGTGATTTATGATGCTCCTCACTTGGCTGGGCTGGCTGATGCTACCTTACTAGCACCCCACACAAATGGTATTTTGATGGTGATAAAGATGGATCAAACAGATGCTTCGGTACTAGATACAACTTTATATAATCTGAAAATTTCTCGGTTGAATGTCTTAGGTATGGTTGGTAACGGTCAGAAGGGCAACTTCAACAGCTATTAGAGAATTATACAATTTGAGACTTCAGAGCCACTGCCTTGCACAGGAAAGTCCCAAGGGTAAGGCAGTGCTGGACTCAGGGAACTCCAAGAAATAAATTATCCTGCTTGAAGTTGTTGACTGATGACTGATGACTGTGAACAGTGAGACATTTTTTACTTTGAAGTCCCTAATCGCTTTTAACGCTTTCAGGATTGACGAAATATCAAGCATAATGAACGATCGCTTCATGGAAAGTATGCAACAATTTCGATAATAGCGATATCCTATTATATCATGTCCGTTTAAACACTTATGATATCTGTGGAGGTCGGTAATTGGGAATTGGTAATTGGTAATTGGTTTTGAGTATTACCTATTACCCATTACCTATTACCTATTACCAAGCAAACCGACTAGATCGTAAGTAATTAGCCGAACTTGATATTACAGAAAATTACAGTTAAAAATTAGCGTTTGCTAGTGTGCGCCAGTAAATTAGAAGTAATTCTGGACATGAATCACTTGATGAACTATGGAGAAAGCAAAAATCTTGAGTCTATCTCGATTGATAGCTTTTCATTGATCCAATCAGATTTTTTATCAAGTTAATGGTGAGACTTGTGGCTTCAGTGATGAAGCCATGAGTTAAAGTATAATTAGGTACTCAATAATTGCATCCAGAAGAAGAATCAGTTCGTCATACTCGTTATCATCTGCTTTTTATGAGTTTTTCCAGTAGCTTGAGTTTGTTTTTACTCATTATTCTTGCAAGAGTCTGTTAGAGCTAAAGATGAGCAAAACTAAAAGTACAAGCTGGATCTGCCAAGGGGCTAAAATCAGACTCAAAATCAAGCTGATAATTGTAAACAAACCCGTAAAATAAGCAATTTCGTCAGTACATTTTTTAGAATAATAGCCAGTTACTAAACCAGCGAAGAGTGGAACTAAAAAAAACAAAGGCATTTTTACAAACCTCTGAACTAAAGTAGAAGTGTTGATACAGGCAGATTCACAATGTTTTTCTAATTGAGGACAATTTTACATCTTAGGTGGTTTTCACTACAACAGCCTATAGAAATAAACGACTCATAAAGTCAAGTTTACGCAAGAATTCCGTAATTAAGCTTAACACTTAGTGCTAGTACTGTGAGAACGATCTAGCATATTACCTCTAGGAGTAAATTTTTCAACTTAAATACCCGATGCTGAACATTCCTGAACTACTGGCAACTGAACTAGACCTCAAACCTTATCAGGTGCAAAACGCGCTGGAACTTTTGGCGGAGGGTGCGACGATCCCCTTTATTGCCCGTTATCGTAAAGAACGCACGGGTGAGATGAACGAAGTTCAACTGCGCGATTTATCTGATAGGTATACATACTTAACAGAACTGGAAGAACGAAAATCGGTAATTTTAAATGCGATCGCTGAACAAGGTAAACTCACCGATGAACTGAAAACCAAAATTACATCCTGTTTACAAAAAACTGAACTTGAGGATTTATACCTACCTTATCGACCAAAGCGACGTACCCGCGCCACTGTAGCTAGAGAGAAAGGACTGGAACCGCTCTTCAAATTTATCAAGTCGTTGAATGTGAAAAATGCTGTGTCAGCCTCACTAGAAGAAGAAGCAGCAAAGTATATTTCTGAAGAAAAAGCAATAAAAACACCACAGGAAGCGCTAAAAGGTGCAGCAGACATCTTAGCGGAAGAAGTGGCAGAAAAAGCTGAATTACGGGCATATATTCGAGAATATCTTCTAGAATCAGGGTTATTTGTCTCCCGGATTAAAGGTGATTATCCAGAAGGTACAACTAAATTCGAGATGTACCGCAACTACCAAGCTAAGGTGAAAAATATTGCACCTCACAACATGCTGGCGTTGTGTAGGGGTGAAACAGAGGGCGTATTAAACTTTGAAATTGCCTTTGATGAAGATGTAGTACTTTCTTATCTAGAATCCCAGGAAATTAAAACAAAAAACCGGATAATTCGCGATTTTTATCAGGCGATGTTGAAGGATGCATTTAACCGTTTGATGAAAACATCACTTGTGGGGGAAGTCATTTCTGAAAAGAAAACCTACGCAGATATTGAGTCAATCAAGACATTTGAAGCTAATCTGCGAGAGTTGCTGCTGTCTGCACCGGCGGGAATGAAACCAACCCTGGCGATTGATCCGGGCTTTAGAACTGGTTGCAAAGTTGCAGCCCTTGACCAAACGGGGAAATTCCTAGAATATCAGGCGGTGTTTCCCCATCAAGCTGCGGAACAACGTACCAAAGCTGCACAAACTATCAAGAATCTGATTGAAAAATACAAAATTGAATTAATTGCCATTGGTAATGGTACAGCTTCCCGCGAAACAGACGAGTTTGTATTGCAAGTATTACAAGCAATAGACCGTAAACCAATTAAAGTGATGGTGAATGAGTCCGGTGCATCTATATATTCTGCTAGCAAAGTAGCATTAGAAGAGTTTCCCGATTTAGATTTGACGGTGCGTGGTGCTATTAGTATCGGTCGCCGTTTGCAAGATCCCTTGGCGGAACTCGTGAAAATCGATCCCAAATCCATTGGTGTGGGACAATATCAGCACGATGTCGATCAGAAACTGCTGAAAAAGAAGCTTGATGAAACTGTAGAAAGTTGCGTCAACTACGTAGGTGTGGACTTGAACACCGCCTCCAAAGAACTTTTAACCTTTGTTTCTGGTATTACAGCAGCGGTTGCCAACAACATTGTCGCCTATCGCAATCAGTATGGAGCTTTTAAAAATCGCCGACAACTGTTGAAAGTGCCGAAGTTGGGGCCAAAAGCATTTGAACAGGCTGCGGGTTTTTTAAGGATTCGTGGTGGTGATAACCCTTTAGATAATACAGCTGTGCATCCAGAAAGTTACTCAGTTGTGCAAGCGATCGCATCTGATCTAAATGTGCCACTAAATCAGGTTACACAAATTGCCGAAAATCTCAAAAAGACAAATCTGAAGAAATACGTTACTGATACTGTCGGTGAACCCACACTGCGTGACATTCTCGGTGAACTGGAAAAACCAGGTAGAGATCCCCGTGCGGAATTTAAGTATGCCACCTTTAAAGAAGGAATTAAGGAAATTACTGACTTGCAAGTCGGGATGGAACTTGAGGGAATCGTTACCAATGTCGCCAACTTCGGCGCGTTTGTAGATATTGGTGTGCATCAAGATGGTTTAGTGCATATCTCTCAACTGGCTGACAGATTCGTAGACGATCCCAAAAAAATTGTGAAAGTTGGACAAGTCGTGAAAGTACGAGTGCTGGAAGTTAACGAGAAATTGAAGCGAATTAGTTTGTCGATGAAAGCACTCAAGCAATAAAAGGGAGTGGGGAGTGGGGAGTAGGGGAAAATTAACTTTACGTGTTGTTTAATTACGAATTATAAATTACGAATTACGAATTAATATGACGATTTATCAAGTTCGACTTATTAATCCTGAAAGGGGATTAGACCGCACCATCGAAGTACCTGACGATCAATATATTTTGGATATTGCCGAAGAAGTTGGTATTCGTTTACCATCTGGATGCAAGCAAGGCGAATGTTCTGCTTGTGTTGCCAAACTTGTTAGCGGTGAAGTTGATCAAAGTGAACAAAAATTTCTCCGCCCACAAGAAATAAAAGCTAGCTATGTGGTGACTTGTGTCACTTACCCTTTATCTGATTGCACTTTAGAAACCCATCAAGAACAAGTGTTGTATCAATCATCTCTTTACTATCAGCCGGAACATACAGCTAAATCTGAGTAATTTGTTTCCGGTAATATTAAATAAATCTTAAATTTTAGCTAGCTGAAAAATACCATGCGATCGCACTTCAGTTGACAGTCAATAAGTGATGGCGCAGGATAATATATTCTGAGAGTTCTCTAATTGAGTAGCACCTAATTGACCTAACTTGAGATGATGCGTTTTCTCAAGAATTCAGCCAAGCGATAGAACCTGCATCTATCCTGCAAGAGATGGCAAAGCTGAGCGCATTGTTAATGATGGAATAAGAACTTTCAAAACCATCTATCTCTAACTTTATAGGAGAAAACAGTGTTGACACCACTTTTAACCGCAGTAGCTACAGCATTGAGCTTGTTAATTGTCGATTTAGTCGTACCAGGCGTTAATATTGCTAATTTTCCCGCAGCTATAATTGCGGCTTTAGTAATTGGTCTGATTAACGGTTCAGTTAAGCCAGTTCTTTCTACACTTTCTTTACCACTTAACTTTCTAACATTCGGTGCTTTTTCCCTGATCATTAACGGTTTGTGTTTCTGGTTAGCAGCAGCACTCGTTCCTGGATTCTCTGTTCATGGAATTATCGGTTTTCTTCTTGGGCCAGTGATTCTATCTTTTGCTAATACATTCATTAACAAATACTTTGCAGAGAAGAATCTGGCTTTAACCAGTGGTGATATCAAAACCCAAGGTGAATTACCCTCCAGATAAGTATCAATATGGGTAGAAATAGCAGTGGCATCAATTTTCTACCCTGCATCAAATCCTGAATTAAAAAGATGACTCATTAGGTAGAGTTCCTAATAATACATCTTTCGCATAATGTAATTAAACAAAGTCACAAAATTGTAGCAAAATCATGAAATTAGTTCGTTATCTTCTTGGTATAGCACTGCCTCCTTTAGGCGTTTTCCTGACAGTTGGTGTAGGCCCCACTTTAGTGATTAATGTTTTACTTACACTTCTTGGTTGGCTTCCTGGCAGTATTCATGCAGTTTGGGTTATTGCCAAGCATGATGAACAACTAAATACAACGGGACGCGTTTACTAAATAGATTTTGATTCAATATCTATAATCAAGCAAATGAGGGTGGGTAATACTCACCCTCATTTATTCAGATGTTTGTAAGGTAGGCAATACTTATAGTGCCCATTGCCCACCTCTGGGTTAATTGAGAATGGTGCAAGATATCAGTTTAGTAAATGTTAAGTACGGTACATGGCTCTAAAAACAAGATCCCCGACTTTTTTAAAAAGTCGGGGATCTTGTTGTTTACCAATGATAAAAAAGCTATTTCTTAACAATCTCTTTTTCTTTATCAGCAGGTTCTTTGTCTTTGAACAAGTCAGCCGTTGCTAGCAATAACTCTCTTAAAGTTTGTTTAATCTGACGTTCTTTTCTAGCTATGGATGTACCAGCTTCACCTAGTTTATCTTCAAGCTGCGATCGCTTCTGTTCTACTTGTGTGGCTATGGCTTCCGCTTGGGGACGGGCTTGATCATACCAGTTTTTCGCGTCATCTAGATAACCTGTGACTTCTTCAGAGCGTCCACCATAACGTGCTGCCAAGTTAGCTCTTACAATAGCTAGTTGCGCTTGCAGTTGAGCGTAACGTTTCTTTAACAAAGAGACTTCATCACTATTTTTGATAGCATTAACAGCTGAATCAATAGCAGTTTTAGTACTATCTGTTTTTTCTTGACCTGTTTCTTCAATCTCTGCCAAAATTACATCAACTTCTTGTTGAATTTTTTCTTCTTCACTATCAATTTGAGCTTGTAGTCTTTTCAGTTCCGATTGAGTCCTAGCAATTGTTTCGTGTCTTTTAGTATTAATTCCTTCTAGCGCTCCTTCTATGGATGCTGTTACTTCATCTTTGATTTCTGTGCCTTTACCTTGTAAGGTGTCAATCACAGCAGAAACAGCATCTTTGACAAGACTACGAATTTCGCTAGAGCCTTCTTTTAACTCAGAAGCTACCTGACTAACTGCGGATTTAACAATTTCACGGACTCTTTCAGTTCTTAAATGTCCAGTTTCTTTAACCTGTCTGAGGTCATTTTGAATTTGGTCTTTGATGTTGTTAGTCATTTTACACTCTGGAGAATTAACTAATTTGGATAAAAGTTTATAGACATGGTGTTACATTCACATTATGGCGTAATCCTTTGGTAGCAGGTACTTCCTTTAGATAGAAACTTGCCCTATTTGAGCTTGATTACTCTTACCTTTCACTGCAAAAATAGGTTATGCAGAGCATCCCAAATGTGTAAAACCATATTTTGTCATTGCGAGCGTAATGAAATGGAGCAAAGCAATCACAAAGTCTAAATATTGCGATTGCTTCATTCTGCTTCGCTTCATTCGCTTTTGACCAACTATCATCTTGGTAAAATTGCAAAAAGGGATACTGCCAGGTTATGTATAATCTCTTGCCAATTTGTGGGATGATAAGTATTGGTTGGTCATAAATGAGAATTATCTATGTGGCGGGTAAACATCACTTGCTCAAATGATGCATGGAAGCAGTATGGTAGTGATTTCAAAACGATGGTAGACAAGTATGGAGCCGAATGTATTGCTTCTAAAAAAATGCCAGATGGTACGCGGATTATGGGATATAAAATTGAGGATGTCAGCGATGCTGAATCTTTTCAGGAAGATTGTGCAAATTTTGCTGGATTTACAACTGATTTTGAATCCCTGTAAAATTAGCTTTGTCACTTATTTAGTTCGGTAAATAGCCAGATTACTCTCAGGAGATGCTGAGTGCAAAAACTACTAACATTGATATTATTGGTGCTTTTATTATTGACAACTGCTTTTACTTTGCCTGTAAGTGCAGCAGATACAGCTAATGGTGCAGAAGTTTTTAGCGTTCATTGTGCTGGTTGTCATATTAATGGTGGTAATATTGTCCGGCGGGGTAAGAACCTGAAAAAGAAAGCGCTGAAGAAATATGGTATGGATTCCATAGAAGCTATTACATCCATTGTCACCAATGGTAAAAGTAATATGTCAGCCTACAAAGACCGTCTTACTGAACAGCAAATCCAAGATGTTGCTGCTTATGTTCTGGAACAAGCTGATAAAGACTGGCGTTAAAAAAGTTAGGAGTTAGCAGTTATTAATTTATTTTTTCCTAATTGTTCACTAATAAATCATAAATTTTCATATGAGTTTACCTGTAGAGAGTCGTCTCCAATTTACTTCTGATTTAAATATTTGCCGGATATTAAATGGTATGTGGCAAGTGTCTGGTGGACATGGACGCATCAATTCTCAAGCGGCTATTCAATCTATGTTTGAATATTTGGATGCAGGCTTTACTACTTGGGATTTAGCAGACCATTATGGGCCAGCAGAAGATTTTATTGGGGAATTTCACCGTCAAGTAATTGCTAACCGTGGTAAAGAAGCTTTAGCTAATTTGCAAGCTTTTACAAAATGGGTTCCTCGTCCTGGGAAAATGACGAAAAAGTTAGTCGAGGAAAATATTGATATCTCTCTCAAAAGGATGGATGTGGAATCTTTAGATTTGATGCAATTCCATTGGTGGGAATATCAAGATAAAAATTATTTGGATGCCCTAAAGTATATGGCGGAACTGCAAACTGAGGGGAAGATTAAGCATTTGGCTTTGACTAATTTTGATACGGAACATCTGAAAATTATTACGGAAGCAGGCATTAAAATTGTTTCCAATCAAGTGCAATTTTCGCTGGTTGACCGCCGTCCGGAAGTTAATATGATGCATTTTTGTCAACAGCATGATATCAAACTTTTTACTTATGGTACTGTTTGCGGCGGTTTGTTATCAGAAAAGTATTTGGGTAAATCGGAACCGCGAGGTTTTGATTTGGGTACAGCTAGCTTGCGAAAATATAAAAACATGATTGATGGTTGGGGTGGTTGGCAATTATTTCAAGAGTTACTTTCTACTTTGAAAGAAATTGCTGACAAGCATCAAGTTAGTATTGCTAATGTGGCGGTGCGTTATATCTTAGATAAGCCTGCTGTGGGTGGTGTGATAGTTGGTGCAAGGCTTGGTGTATCTGAACATATTGCAGATAACGCTAAAATATTTAGTTTTAGTTTAGATGGTGAAGATAGCGATCGCATCGACATCATATCTCGCAAATCACGGAATTTGTATCAAATCATTGGCGATTGTGGCGACGAGTATCGACGATGATTATCACGCGAGCGATGTGCAACTTATTCTTAAAACCCCGCTTCCATTCCTCTCCCCCAGAGGGAGAGAGGCTTTGATTCTTGCTCCCCTTCCCTCGTAGGGAAGGGGTTGGGGGTTAGGTTTACCTAGCTCAAGCAGTCTGGCTGACGCTGAGGATTCAAGCCCCCTTGGCAGATACCATTTATTTAATCAATGCTTTATGTAATAGAGAGCCTCAAGGTGGTGAAGTACAAGCTTTCCTTGGTGCAACGGCTATTTTGTTTTGCAATTACCGAGGTGAAGGTCATCCGCAGTTAAAGGAACTTCAAGAACTTAGTGTACAGATTATATCAGGGGCGGCGAATGTCCAAGGAATTGAGACGCAGGAAGCTTTTGATAATTGGTTTATCCAGCAACGGCTAGATGATCCAGATTATTTCCTCCCTCGACTCAATCAACGCCTAGAGGAGATAGTCGGCGATGGGTGGTTGTTTGACCGCAGTCAAGTTTCAATGGGTGAATAAGGAAGTAAACATAATTAATTACAGTCATTGCGAGCGTTCGCAATAACTTTTTAGATGATTTTCCCACTGTCACCCGCGCACAAGCAACTCCTAAATCATTCGTGAGAAACAAGATCCCCGACTTCTTTGAGAAGTCGGGGATCTGAAGCGTGACACAAGATGATTTATGTGGGGTTGTTCAAGAAAGATGCGATCGCGTTACTCTAAAATTAATCGCTCTCCATGCCACAAGTTTCTCTAATGAGTCCTCAAGACTCTCGCGCGAGTATTAAAGACTCATCGCCGAGTATCAAAGACTCATCGCCGAGTATTAAAGACTCGTCCGCGAGTATTAAAGACTCGTCCGCGAGTATTAAAGACTCGTCGCCGAGTATTAAAGACTCGTCCGCGAGTATTAAAGACTCTCGCGCGAATATCAAAGACTCTCGCGTGAATATCAAAGACTCATCGGCTGTTTGGTAGACTGTGTTAGCGATAGCATAATCATTGGTGTCAACTTAACGTAACAGTGATGTCCCGCAAGGAACTTAAGTTCCTTGCTAATAGCTAAAGTCATCTTAAGATGACTTAATACCCCTAAAAATCTTTAGTCTACTTCAGTAGACTTTAGCTATTAGCCGCTTAATTTATTCCTAGGCGGGTGAGGAAGCGAACAGTTACTCCAAAATCCAAAATCCAAAATCTAAAATCCAAAATCTAAAATCCAACAACAAAAAACCCCCGTTCCCTCAAAAAAAACGGGGGTTGAAAGTTAGGAAACTAAAATCTGACGGATTAGAATACTCATCACTTCATCAGGGTTTCCCGTTGGTAATAGTTGACTCCAGTCTCCCACATTTGCATAGCCAATCACTTGCAAATAGTGGATTGTCCCAGTCACAGCTTTGGGAGAACCTATTAATAAATGCTTAATCGGTTCTCTGGTAGGTAAGAGTTTTGCAAAAGATTGCCCAGGAGTGGGTGTATCTGAATCTTCGCTTGGCAAAAAACCCTCAAACTCTCCTTTGGCAAAGTTTTGATCATCTCCGAACTGTTTTTCTTGTGTCATGATAGTGTTGGCTCCTATTTAGGGGTTTAAAGAAGGGCGATCGCAGTGCCTTCCTACAGGGGCGATCGCCTTTCTTGTACATTTGAGTGTACATTTATAATATACAGTATAAATTTATACTTTGCAAGCCCTAATTGCAAAATTTTTTTAGTTTTTTGTCATTGATAATTAGTTATTTATATTTACAACTGACAACTGACAACACTTCGACAAGCTCAGTGCATCGCTGACAACTGACTAATGACTAATGACTATTTATTTCATACATTTGTTTATGCTTAACTAAAAGCTTTTGATATTTCTCATTCGTCTTTGCTTGCACCCACTTGGCTTTAAAAATTGCCGCTGATTCCGCTTTTACTGGGTCTACTTCGTAGGGTAAAATGTCTTTTTTCGAGTTTGATGCTTCTGGATTTTGTTTATATTTTCTACCGCTTTTATGATTAGCATAACGGCGGGAGCGAGTATAACCCATTTGCAGAAACTTCCGGGCCATATCTGCTCCCACAAAATCATCTTGCTCTAAATAATCAAGAAAAAGTTTGTAGATTTTTTCGCTCGATTCCTTAGCAATATCAGGAGTTTTAAACCGCCAATAAGGCAGAATTTCCGATTTGTATGGTTCCACCAAAAGCACACCCTGCTCACCTTTACCAACGCGATAGAGTTCAGGATGTTGGCGAAAATCGATATTGGGAAAATCTAAAGAATAATCAAAAGCCATGCTAAGTTTTTAAGATAAATAATAAACTGTGAACTACCCACACTGACTTGGAGTACCAAGTCCAGTTTGGGCTTCTGTAATCAAGGGGGAGTGCCTAAACTTAGACTTTCGTCCAAGAGTAGGACTTACCTCCCCTCCTACAGCAGAGACGGCTGAACCTTCCGCCTTTATCATTCTGATGCCTTCTGCTCTAATATTTATCGCCGCATTTTCATCCCGATCATGATGAGTATTGCAATGAGGACAAGTCCACTGACGGACATCCAATGGCATCTCACCTATTTGATAGAAACAATTAGAGCAAAGCTTAGAACTGGGGAACCATCTATCAATTTCAACCAACTTTCCACCTCTGCGTTCTAGCTTGTAGGCTAAAAAGTTAGTGAATGTTCCCCATCCTGCATCAGATATTGATTTCGCCAATTTATGGTTACGAACCATGCCTTTAACATGAAGATTCTCTACTATGACAGCTTGGCTATCGCTGACCAACTTATAACTAAGTTTATGCAGAAAATCCTGCCGAGAATTACTAACTCGCTCGTACACTTTGGCAACAACTTTTCTGTATCTATTTCTTGACTTGCTTGCTTTGACTTTACGTGCTAATTTTTTGTGTTTACGTTTTAGGTTTTTTTCATGTTTGGCAAGGTGCTTAGGGTTATCGTATTTAGAAACTTTATCGCCATCAGTGACAACAGCAAAGTGCCTTAATCCTAAATCAACACCGTATATCTTACCTTCTGAAACAACCGGATTTTCACCTTCTAACTCAGTCAGGATAGATGCAAGGTATTTACCAGAAGGCGTTTTACTCACAGTAACAGTCTTGACTTTCCCCTCAATAGCTCTATGTATTTTGGCTTTGACTATCCCGATATTTCCAGGGAGTTTGACATTGCCATCTACAATCTTGACGTTTTGAGGATACTGAACAGACTGCTTACCGTGTCTAGATTTGAATTTAGGAAATCCGGCACGTTTTTCAAAAAAGTTTTTGTAAGCTGTGGTCAAGTTGAGCGTTGTAGCCTGTAAAACTTGGCTATAACAATCAGATAACCACACCGTATCTTCAGCTTTTTTGAGTACAGGAAGAAATGCGTTGAGTGCAACACGGCTAAGTCCCTTACCCGTCTCCTTATAAGTCTCAATAGATTTATTCAAAGCATAATTCCACCACCATCTAGCACACCCAAAAGTTTGAGCTAGTTGATTTTGCTGTTCAAGTGACGGATATAAACGGACTTGCACAACCCTTCGACATCGCTCAGGGCAAGCTTTGTGTAACATTCAACATCTCCTCCTTGAGAGAATTATTTTACCACAAATATATATTGTGGCAAAGTAATCAAATAAAATAATTGTTGATTCGTCATACATCTAACATTTCTCTTTGCTATGCAAAAAATTAATATTAGATGCAATCCTTATCAACCGCCTTATATCCCGCCACTGATTCCGAATACAGAATTCAGTGGGGGACTTACGGCGTAATAGTTAAAAAAAAGCCTAGCTTCTATCTCAGTAGGGAAATTTGGTTTAACTATGCTATCTAGCCCCAAATCTGTGAATCATGTCCTTGCACCAGGCGTTCTGCGTAAAGTGCATCATATCGCCCTCAACGTCAAGGACATGCAAGCTTCCCGATACTTTTACGGCAATATCCTGGGTTTGCACGAACTCACCGGTGATGAAGTCCCCGCAACTCTAGTGGAACTTGTCGCAGCGGGGAAAGTCGCCAACTTCATCACCCCTGATGGTACAATTTTGGATTTATTTGGCACACCCGATTTGACACCACCAGATCCAGATCCAGAACGCAGTTTTACCAGAGCATACCATCTAGCCTTTGACATAGATCCCCAGTTATTTGAGCAAGCAGTGGCAGTGCTAAGAGAAAATGAAATAGCGATCGCTCATGGCCCAGTCACCCGTCCTACTGGTAGAGGTGTATATTTTTACGACCCCGATGGCTTGATGATTGAAATTCGTTGTGATCCAGTGTAGAAAAGGAAAAAATTAATGCAAATGTTTGAAGTAATCGAACAGACAATTACAAAACCGTCAATTCCCCACGAACCATATAAACAATCATTGAAAGCTTGGGCGATGTATTGTCTGCGAGACAGAGGTTTTAAAGTTGTTTATGCCCAAAACGCCGACTTTGCCATTGAAACTAAAGGCAAAGACAAGTTATATTTTAAAGTTTCTAATAGTGCTGTTGATTTAGACAATTCTCTTAACTGGATAGTTTGGGATAGTGCAACCAAAACCGCTAGTCTCATTCCCCAAAAATAGACTGATGCTAAGTTGCTTTTTAAGGGGAGGAGGGCAGGGGAGCAGGGGGGCAGGGGAGCAGGGGGGCAGGGGAGCAGGGGGGCAGGGGAGAGTGAGATACTAATTTTGAATTGGTATTAGCGTGATACTGAAAAATGCTGTGACTAAGCTAAAACACATTTAACTGGCATAATCACTTCATCTGGTTGTTCTTTGTTATTGGTCATTATAAACTAATCCAAAAGTATTTACAAAACACAAAGGACGAAGGACTAATGACTAATGACTAATGACAGATAATTTGCAATTTGGATGCACATTAGCTTATCTTCTTTCGCCAGACAACTGCTGCACGAATATTTGATGTTCTGCCGAATTTAATCCCAACTGCGACACAGCCAATACTTGGCGCATATTGCCAGCGAGTAAATCTGACATTGACAACCACAAACCAGGAAATACTTGACTTTTGATAATTCCATCTGCGTCAATTTCTAAGGATAAATATTCTCCTTGTTGCAGACTAAACCAATCTAATTTATTCTCAAATATTTGCCAGATAATGTATTCTTTTACTCCATTACGACCATAAACTTTTTTCTTATCATGTAAATCAATAGCCACACTGCTAGCGGCTATCTCTACTACAATTTCTGGCGCACCTTCTATGTAGCCATCTTCGCTCAAACGAGATTGTTCGTTAGCTGTTGGTGTGATTAATAGTACTCCATCTGGTTGCGGTTCATTGTCTCGATCTAAGCGGACTGTAGGCTCAATTCCCAATCTCACACCAGGGGTTGATGCCTCATAAACTCCCAACCAAGTAATTGTATGACCATGTGGTTCAGCATGACTTTCAAAGCGTAATGGGGATGCCAAGTATACAACTCCTTCAATTAATTCTGCCTTGACATGACGGGGCATTGCTTGATAGCGTCGCTCAAATTCGTAGCGAGTCAGGCGATCGCCATTCTCTAAAGGAGGAATTCGCTGCTTGAGTGATAACTTAACCATGATTTTCTGCTCTGGCAAGGAGTCTTACTTTATTATGGCTCTTTACCTTGGTGTCTTCGTGTCTTCGTGGTTCAAGAGTAAATTTTTTGACCACAAAGGCACAAAGAAATTAGTATCAGTCGGGTTTCTCAAACACCATTACATGCTGCTGGGGTAACAAGTTTTTAGTTTCCCGCCAAACTAAACCAACGGCTTGCATTTCTTTGCGGACTTGTTTTTGAGTCATCTTGTGCAGCCGTTTAATCATAATAAAAGGATTTTCGCCGCGATACTCAACCAGCACCACCCTACCACCAGGTTTCAGTGCTTTGATAATTCCTTGCATAACTTCTAGGGGATACTCCAACTCGTGGTAAGCATCCACCATCAACGCCAAGTCAACACTTGCTGCTGGGAGGTTGGGGTTGGTGAGTGTAGCCAAAACAGGTTCAACATTAAAAATATTTTTCTCTTGTTTGAAATATTCAATAATTTCTAACATTTCTGGCTGAATATCCACAGCTAAAACCTTTCCTGTTGTTAATAACGGCGCGATGCGAAAACTCATGTAACCGGTACCCGCGCCAATATCCGCCACTACATCATTAGGTTTTAGGTTGAGGAGGCTAATAATTTTACTTGGCTGTTCCTCGGCTTCTCGGCTGGGACGTTCTAGCCAGCCTGCGCCAGTGTGTCCCATCACATGAGCAATTTCTCGCCCCATGTAGTATTTACCGATACCATTTAGATTATGGAGCGATCGCTGTTCGTAAACAGTGTTTGGTGAAGACGCAGCTTGTGCTGTGTTAGTTGGGTTCAGTAACCAGCAACTTAATATCACCAGCAGCGTTACTATAAAATGTAGAAAATTTGACATTTGGTTATGACTAATCTGGATATTTATAAGCAGCAACTAAAAGAATTTTATGGTAGTAGAACTACATATGACGATGAGGAAGGTACTCGCCATCCTCTAGAAGCTAAGATTCTACTGGAATTTGTGCCGCTTCAGCAGGGACAGAAAATCCTTGATGTCGCCACTGGAACAGGTTTAATTGCCATTCCCGCAGCTGAAAAAGTTGGTTCAGAAGGCTATGTGATTGGGATTGACATGACCCCTGGAATGTTGCATCAAGCAAGACAAAAGATTGCAGCAGCAAACTTACAAAACATTGAGTTAATTGAAGCAGATGTAGAATCCTTCAACTTTAGTGATGATAGTTTTGATGTTGTCTTTTGCTGTGAGGCGATCGTGCTTTTTCCTGATATTCTTGCTATGTTGCAAAAGTGGTATCGTTATTTGAAAACAGGAGGGTTTGTGGCATTTACCTCCCCTCCCGAAACTGCTTATTTAGGAACTATTTATCAGAATATCTGTACTAAAGTATTAGGCGTATCAGTACCACATATTTTAGAAGAATTAGGGACTCCAGAAAAGTGTCATAACTTACTACAACAGGCAGGTTTTAGAGATATCGAAATTAAAATTGAGCCATCGGGGCGATATCGTAATTTGAGAGATAAAAAATTATCTGCAAGAGAAATGAATACGAGTTTTAAAGGTAATCCGCTGTTGGCAAATTTATCACAAGCACAATTAGATCAGTTTCAACTTGAGTACAGTGCAGAAATTGCAAAACTAACAACTGATCAAGGAGTTTGGGAAGATACCACAAAGTACTTTGTTCGCGCCATAAAGTGAGTTATTTTACATCTTGCACCTACCCCATATCCCGCTTGAGAATTTATTCTCAGGCTAATAGCACAAGTTCGTTTCAACGGACTCAAACACTTTCTGCCCTTCAGCAAGATTCTCTAGTTGAATAGCAACTAAACCTTCATCAAAAGCTCTTTGAAATACATCTTGATTATCTGAACCTTCATAACCCAGCGCATCATAAAACCCTTGAGCAAATGCGATCGCAGCACTATCTCCAATAGCCTGATTCATGCCGATCGCATAATCGATGTGTTGGCTAATTACCTCGGCAGCTTTCACTGAATAGCAAGCATTAATTAGCACACAATTCACATAAGCAGCGTGCAACTTAAACAGTGCTGCTAGCCCCTCTGGTTGCACAGCTTTGTCGTTTCCCCCATCATCCTCTAACAACAAACTGCCATCTTCCATCCCATGACCGCAAAAATGCACAATTTGGGGACGATTTTCTGCGATCGCTCTGCGAAAATCTTGAGGGCGGACAGCAGTACTAATGCTAACCTCAAACCGTTCTCGTCTGATGGCGCGGCGGATGGCTTCTTCAATTTCCCGAATTTCTCGATCTAAGCGCAAACCGTGAGGAATGGCAGTCAAAATCAGGATTTTTTGTCGCTTTTCTTGCCCCATACTCATCTAAATTGCTTTGTGTATCTAAACACTAATATCATTCTCAGATAAATATATAGCAGGGGACTGGGGACTAGGGACTGGGAACTGGGTGAAAAGTCTTTTTGTGTCTAAGTTTTATCATGCAACGTAAATATGCCTGAAACCCTGACCATTGACAACTGACCACTGACAACTGACAACTAACAACCTACTGATGATTTAAATTACAAACGGTTGCAGCTGGGGATTATGCCACTCATGTGCAACCCGCTCAGCTACCAACGGTGTAACGATAAACTTAGGTGGAGAACCATCCAGAACATCAACCCGGACACAGGAGTAAGGTATTCGCTTTTGAGAACCGTGGCCGTTACGACCAACATATAGCAGCGAATCCGCAACTTTACGGACAGGATTACCAGGAATATCGTCAAAAGTCTCCATCAATTCAGACCCTTCGGGACGCTGGCGGCGGGGACGGCGACCGCTACCACCAGAGATAATATAATTGATGTGAGAGTCAGCGTATCCAGTATCAACGGTACGGATGTATTCTAAGCAGTGGGCATGACCATTGAAAATCAAATCGGCTACCGGACGATCCTTGATTAAAGAACCGAGAGTTTCCGCCACCTGTGACAACACCGAGCGCAGGCGATGACGTACAGCCAAAGTTTGTCCTTGATTCCACTTTGTCGCCTCGGTGACATAGGGGGGATGGTGGAAATAAATCACACGTCCGCGCACTTCTTTTGTATTCCAAGATTCAATTAGCCTGTTGCGTAACCAATCAAGTTGTTCAAAGTCGATAATTGGTGTGCTTTCGGATGCTAGTTGCTTCTCAATATCAATTTTGACTTCATTGATTTGGTCTAACTTGGCGCTGAGGTCATCAAGTTGTTCAGCATCAGTAGGATTATCGGCGTTCAGTTTGTCGCACATTGCTAAAATTTGCAACTCTTCAGAGTCTATTTCCTGGCGACGCTTTTGCAATTCCCGACGGTAATCTTCCCCAGCTTCGGTTGTTGGTAAAGGAGAAGGTGTATTAAAAGTATTGGAATCAAGGGCAAAGAAGTCAATACCGCCGTAACGAAACGTATAATAACGGTTGGGCAAACGAGTGAACTTTCCGGGTTCATATCGTAGACAGCGCCCTGTGTCAGTTTTAGCAGTGTAATGGCTGTCTAAATGACTTTGTAACTTTTCAGGGTCAGCGGCTATTATATAGTCAAGGAACGCTCGTGCATAGGCATCACCTTGATTAGATCCATGCCAGCCAATTTCAAAATCTTTATAGCGTAGCATTCGACGTAGCCGTAGTGTGCTTCCAGTCAGCAAACGATACATCAACGGCACATCATAATAATCGTGATTGCCCAGCACCGGCAGAAACGGTAAATTAAAGACCATGCGATCGTAGCGAATATTTTTAGGGTTGTGACCACCCACGAGAAACTCCCGGTAAGGTTCAATAAAATTCGCTGGGTAGTACTCATGGGAACCCACGACATAAATTACATCGCCAGTGTGCAACACAAAACGGCAATCATCCTTGTGGGGAAGCATAAGTTCGGCAACTTGTCGCTGGGGATGGTGTCCGTAATGAGATTTTGTGCCACTATCACCGATAACCATAAACGAAAATTCGGGATTATCTTCTTTACCATCATCAATAACCATGCTGGTTTGGTCGATACCCGACGAGATAATCTTGGAATGTTTCCACCGCACCCGTTCTTTCATCTTTTGAATTTTAATAGGTATGGGTGGTTCGGCAATCAATCTCATATTAGACACTCACAAATTTTAGTTAATGGTCAATGGTCAAGAGTCAAGAGTCAATGGTCAAGAGTGAAATCTGAAATTTTAGCTTTCAAAGTTCAACTTCCGAGTTCAAAGCCTCTACTTCCAAGCTTAAAGGCTCAAGTTTCAGCCTCAAAGCCTCTACTTCCAAGCTTAAAGGCTCAAGTTTCGAGTTCAAAGCCTGAAGTTTCAGCCTCAAAGCCTTTACTTTCAAGCTTAAAGGCTCAAGTTTCGAGTTCAAAGTCTCAATTTCCGAGTTCAAAGCCTCAAAAGATACCCATGAACTAACATTATCAACGCAATATCAAAAACTTTCCTCCCATTCCCCATGCCCCATTCCCAATTCCCCATTCCCAATTCCCAATTACTTATAACCCGCTGCCTGCAATAAAAACAGCTTGGCATAACGCCCTCCAGCCGCCAACAATTCTTCATGAGTTCCCTGTTCCTTAACTTCCCCAGCTTCAATGACCACGATTTTGTCAGCCATCCTGACTGTAGAGAAGCGGTGAGAAATCAAAAATACCATCTGTTTTCGGGTGAGGGTACGAAAATGATTAAAAATATCAAACTCGGCTTGGGCATCCATTGCCGATGTTGGTTCATCTAATACCAAGATATCTGCTTGCGATCGCATAAAGGCGCGGGCAAGGGCAATTTTTTGCCACTGTCCCCCAGAAAGTTCTTGTCCTCCCTTGAACCAACGCCCAAGCTGAGTCTGGAAACTTTGGGGCAATTGTTCAATAAAAGGTTGTGCCATACCTTTTTGGGCAGCAACTTGCCAACGGCTTTGATCTTCTAAGTGTTCCACATCGCCCACACCAATATTCTCCCCTACAGTGAATTGGTAGCGGACAAAGTTCTGAAAAATTACACCGATGCGCCGCCGCAGCACATCCACATTCCATTCCTGCAAGTCCAAACCATCCAACAAAATACGTCCAGAGTCGGGAGTGTAAAGTCGCGTCAGAAGTTTGATTAAGGTAGTCTTACCAGAACCGTTTTCACCGACAATTGCCAGTTTCTCACCGGGTTTCAAATGTAGCGAAACGTTTCTCAATGCAGGTTTGGAACTACCCGGATAAGTAAAAGATACGTCGATAAAGCGAATCCCATCTTGAGGATTTACACCTATGGTTGCTTCACCCCAAGGCTGTACTACTTTTTCTTCTAAAAAATCGTAGAGATTTGATAAATATAAGTTGTCTTCATACATTCCCCCAATAGAAGTAAGGGCATTAGAGAAAGTAGACTGACCTTGGCGAAACACAGTTAAATACATTGTCATGTCTCCCAAGGAAATCCTACCCATTACTGTTTCTACCACAATCCAAGCGTATGCCAGGTAAAAAGCAGCGGTACTCACCAAACTCAACAGATATCCCCACAGTCCCCGCCGCATAGTCAAGTCGCGGTCTTCACCGTAGAGTTGATTAAATAATTGATGGTAACGTCCTAGTAACATCTCCCCAATTTGATAGAGTTTGACTTCTGTAACAAAGTCTTCTCTCGCGAGGAGATTTTCTATATAGTGTTGTTGGCGAGTTTCTGGCGCACGCCAACTAAATAGGCGAAAGGCTTCCCCAGCAAATTTTGTTTCCGCAATGAATGCAGGCATAGCTGCTATCACTAGCATTGCTACTGACCAAATTGATAAATTCACCAGCAAAACGCCATAGGTGACAAGAGAAAGGGCGTTTTGTACTAAGCCAAAGGTGCGATTTACCAAAGAAAGAGGACGAATCGATGCTTCTCGCCTAGCATTCGTCAATTTATCGTAAAATTCTGAGTCTTCAAACTGCCACAGATCCAGCGTCAGCGCTTTTTCCAATATCAATACATTTACCCGCTGACCTAATAGCACCCGTAACAACGACTGACAAATACTAAGTCCTCG